>CALLYX010000001.1 GCA_937858775.1 uncultured bacterium
ATCTTATACTCTTCAGCGACCGCGCGCTGCCCGGGTGGAGGAGGAAGTCAGGGCATTCGCTCTCGCCGGAGGACCTCGCCTGGGTCGTCGCCGCCTCCCCGTCGATCCTCGTCGTGGGAACGGGCGCGGCCGGAATGCTGCGCGTCCCCCCGGGGACGGTCGAGTATCTCGCCTCGAAGGGAATACGGCTCGTCGCCATGAGGACGGGGGCGGCCGTCGCGGAGTACAACCGCCTCCAGGCCGGGCACTCGGCGGCCGGGGCGTTCCATCTCGCTTGCTGATCCCCCGGCGGGCGCGGAACGGGGCGCGGGGCGGGTATCGCCTCCGCGCTATCCCTGGTACGGCTTGAGGCACTTGCCTATCTGGCGGAGGGCGAAACGGTGGTCGCCCTCGGAAAGCCCTGCGACGCTCTCCCCCGGCACCTCCACCTGGTAGCCGCGCATGAACGCGTCCACCGCCGTGTAGAGAACGCATATCTCCGTCACGACGCCGGTGATGACGAGTCGCTTGGTACCGAGCTTCTTCAGGAGCTTCTCGAGCTTCGTCCCGTAAAACGCCGAGTAAGTGGTCTTGTCTATGATGTAGTCGCTGCTGTGGGGTTTCAGCTCCGCTATGATCTCCGACCCGGTGGAGCCGTTGACCGCGTGCTTCGGCCAGACGCTGAATTCGGGGTCGTCCTTGCGGTGCTTGTCGCAGACGTAGATGACGGGGACGCGATCGCGCGCGGCGCGGGCGAGCCGCTTCTTGATATGCCCGACGATCTGCCTCGCCCGGGGCACCTCGAGCGGCGCCCCTTTCAGGACGAAATCGTTCAGCATATCTATGACGAGGATCGCCGTGGTGCTCTTTATCCTTGTCGCCATCTCCAACCCCGGTTTCTAACCCCCGTGATAGCAAGAAAGCCCGCCCCGAGGCAAGCAAAAAGCGCGCCCGCAAGCCGGGCCGCGGCCACGGGGAGGGGCGCGACGGCGGCCGCGCGCGCCCCTACAACTCAACCCGCCTCAACTCGCCCAAGGCCCGCTCCCTGATCTTCCCGGCCGTCGGGAGCCGCGGCGTGCGCGCCCCGCCGATGACGAAGCGCTTCAGCATATCCCTCATCGCCCCGCCGCACGCGCAGCGCGAATCGGGGGCGCGAAGCGGTACGTTCCGCCGCGCGAAACAGCGCGCGCAGCGGACGAGCCGCTTCGCCCCCGCCTCCTTCCCCCGCTTCGCGACCGGCTTCCCCTCCATCTCCACGATGTCGAGGGAGAAATCCACCGCCGGGGCCGACGCGATGCTCGTCCCCACGCCATAGCCGTCCGCCCACGGGTTCAGCGCCAGGATCTTCTCCTCGTCCAGCCCCCCGCTCACGAATATCTTCACGCCCCGGAAGCCGTTCAGGTCGAGTTCCCACCTCGCCTCCCGGCATATCGCGGCCATGTCCCCGCGGCGGGACGAGGGCGTGTCTAGGCGCACCGCGTGGAGCCCCTTGCCGAGGGCCCGCGCCACGCGCAGCGCCTCGAACTTCTCGTCCCCGAACGTGTCCACGAGCGCCGTGCACCGCGCCCCCTCCCCGATCGCCTCGCGGAACGCCTTCGCGGCGTCCACCGTGTCGCCGAGGCAGAGGACGAGCGCGTGCGGCATCGTGCCGGCCGGCTCGATCCCGAGCGCCGCGGCCGAACAGACCGCCGAGACGCCGTCCGCCCCGCCGATCCAGGCGCTGCGGTCGATCATGGGGGCTATGCA
>CALLYX010000002.1 GCA_937858775.1 uncultured bacterium
CTCCGCACGTTTCCGGCGCTTGCGCCCTCTTGCTGGCCGCCAACCCCAACCTCACCGTCGCCCAGGTCAAGCAAGCCTTGCTCTCGACGGTTGATCCCGTAGTGCCGGGGCTTTGCGTTTCGGGCGGGGGGGGGGGGGAGGGGGGGGGGGGGGGAGGGGGGGGGGGGGGAGGGGGGGGGAGGGGGGGTGGGGGGAGAGCGGGGGGGGGGTCTTTCCGCGGAGGTATTCCTCAATGCAGGCGGGAACCTTGAACGGCTTCACGCGCCCTCCCCCCGGCGCGGCGGCCCCGTGAACGGCAAAGGGGAACCCCTTGAGGGGTTCCCCTTTGCACGCGCCGCCTTGCGGATCATTCGCTCTCTGCCGGCCCTTCCTTGGGCTCCGCCTTCTTCTGCGTCTCCTTGACCGCCGGCTCGGCCGCCGCCGCGCTCGCCGCCCTGGCCTTCCCTACGCAGATATGCTCGCGCCATTTGTCGAGCGTCTTCGCGCCGACGCCCTTGATCTTTCTCAGATCGTCCACCGAGTTGTACGGACGGCCGGAGATGATCTGCTCGGCCCTTTTGGGACCGATTCCCTTCACGGTCCTCAGCTGCGCCACGGACGCCGTGTTGATGTCAACCTGGCCCTCCTTGCATTCCGCATAGAGGGTCGAGCTGCACACCAGCGCGACGCCCACCGCGAAGAGAAGTAGTGCCGACATCCGCTTCATCGGTGCACCTCCTTTCCCATGGTGTAGAATTCTAGCACCCGTCCGTTCCCGGGACAAGCGTAAAAAGGGCCACGGGGCGGGGTATTGCCTTGACGGCGCGCCGCCGCGCATGCCCGGTCCATCCCCCCCGCTACGGTTCGATGACCTTGTAGATCATCGGCGGCCTTTTCGCCGCTTCTTTCCGGACGACGAATGCCCGGCGGAGCCGGTCGCGTATCGCGTCCGCCTTCTTCCGGTCGTTGTAATGGACGGTGATAAGGCTCTCCCCCTTTCGCACCGGGTCGCCGATCTTCTTGTTGACGGTGAAGCCAACCGCCATGTCGATCACCGCCTCGACGCTGTCGCGCCCCGCGCCGAGCGCGACGCCGCAAAGACCGACCTCGAGGGTGTCGACCGAGCCGAGGAAGCCGTCGGCCTCCGCGGCGATCTCCTCGCTGTGCCCCGCGGTCGGCAGGAGGTCGGGGTTGTCCACGACCGACGGATCCCCCCCCTGCTGCGCGACGAGCTGGCGGAACTTCTCGAGCCCCTTCCCGTTCGCCAGGTTCTCCTCGGCGATGCGGTATCCCTCCTCCACGTCCTTCGCCGCGCCCCCGAAGACCATCATCCATTGCGCGAGGCCGAGGACGAGTTCCTTGAGATCCTGCGGGCATTCGCCCCGGAGCGCGCGGATCGTCTCCCGGATCTCCAGGGCGTTGCCGATCTCGCGGCCCATAGGCTGGTTCATGTCGGTGATTAGCGTCACCACGTCCTTGCCGGCGTTCTTCGCCACCGCGGTCATCGTTCTCGCAAGTTCCTCAGCCATCGGCATGGTGCTCATGAAGGCGCCGTTCCCGGTCTTGATGTCGAAGACGAAGGCGTCGGGGCCCGCGGCGAGTTTCTTGCTCATGATGCTCCCGCAGATGAGCGGGATGCTGTCCACCGTGGCGGTCACGTCCCTGAGCATATAGATCTTTTTGTCCGCCGGGGCGAGGGAGCGGGTCTGGCCGATGATCGCGAGGCCGGTCTTCCTGATCGCGTCGACGAACTGCTGCTCCGTGAGGTCGGTGCGGAAGCCCGGGATCGACTCGAGCTTGTCGAGCGTGCCGCCGCTGTGGCCGAGCCCGCGCCCGCTCATCATGGGGATCGGAATGCCGCTCGCGGCGACTATGGGGGCGAGAACCAGGCTCGTCTTGTCCCCGACGCCCCCTGTCGAGTGCTTGTCCACCGTCCTTCGACCGATCGCGCCGAGGTCGATCGTGTCTCCGGAACGGAGCATGGCGAGCGTGAGGGCGGTGGTCTCCTCGGGGGCCATTCCGCGGATGAAGACCGCCATGAGAAATGCCGCCATCTGGTAGTCGGGGATGGATCCGTTCGTATACCCGTCGATCATGAACTCGATCTCACGCCCCTCCAGCCGCTTCCCGTCCCTCTTTTTGAGGATGACCTCGTACGCGCGCATGCGATTCGCCTTTCCTGTTGAGGGAAGGGGCTTCCCCCCTCCACGGTGAGCGCCATAGTCTAGGCGATCTGCATGCCGAGGGTCAACGGCGAAGATGCCGGATGTCCAAGCTCTTTGAAATGTCCCCATCCTTAGCTCGTTAGAAATGTCCCCTTGATATACACCCTCTCCCCCCAATGAAATGGGGGGAGAGGGTTGGGGAGAGGGGAGGGGTTTGGACCTGTTCGGCGGGCGGCGCCTCAGCCCGCGTTTCCCCAGGGCGCGGTTCCATGCAGGCCGGCAGGGGGGCGACCGCCGGAGGTCGCCCGCAGGTCTCGCGCCGGTTGGCCATGGGATCAACCTGCGTGCAGGCGGGCGTCGAGACCCCCCCCCGACCCGCCTTCGCACCGCCCGTCATAGAGGGCCGTCAGGATTTGCGTCAGGATTTGCGGATTGATGACCGTGGGCATAGGTGTTATCATGAATCGCCTGTGCCGCGCTCGGCGCGGCTGTCTTGATCGGACAGGAGGAGGTCATGACAACGGTTTCACATCGGCGCGTGGCGGCGCTCTGCTGCGTTCTCCTTGTTGCGGCGGCGGGCGGATGCGGGAGGTTCGCGTGGATGATGCCCCGGGGCTGGACGTCATCGCCGCCCCCGGCGATCATCAGGACCAGGGCTGCCAGCTGAATATCAGGAAAATCTGAAGATTTTGCCAGGATCTCTGCTGTTGTTGCAGCTGATACAACACGGATTCGGACGCTGCCTGGAGCGGTGGAAGAAGGATTAAAAGAAGGAAAAGGGCAGGAATAAATCCGGGTACGAAACAATAGATCTCCCTGGGGAAGGATCCGGGGGCGGTAACCGCTCCAAATGCTCCGGCACCACAGAGATCAAACATGATCAGCCCGGCATATTTTGTCCCGTCATGAATACCGATATCCCGTGCCTCTTTCCCGACTGATACCATGGCCACAAGCAGACCACAAAAGAGGGCTATGG
>CALLYX010000003.1 GCA_937858775.1 uncultured bacterium
CTCCAAGGGCCTTCCCCATGATGATCAGGTCGGGGTCGACTCCCTCGTGCTGGAATGCGAAGGTCTTGCCGGTCCGGCATAGACCCGTCTGGATCTCATCGACGGCCAGGAGCACGTTGTTTTCCCTGGCGATCTCCTCCGGCTTCAGGGCGGCGTGGAGGTACATGTCGAAGAGGACGTCCGCGGCGCGCCGGATGTCGCGGTGGAGGACCTTCGCCATGTAGCACGTGTACTCCTCGCTCGTGAAGCCGTTGAGCGACCCCCCGACGCTCTCGATCGCCTCCGAGATCTGCCGCGCGGTACGCCGGGCGGTGCCCTTGAAGAGCAGGTGTTCGAGGAGGTGCGATATCCCGTTCTGGCGTTCCTCCTCGTGGCGGCCCCCGGCGCCGATCCAGAGGCCGAGGGAAACCGAGTCCATGGCGGGCATCTCGAGGGTGAGCACCCTCAGGCCGTTCGGGAGCGCCGTGATCCGGTGGGGTTGTTCCTGCATGGGTGTCTCCGCGGGGATGAGGTGCGGGGCGGACGGCGGCTCACGGCGCCCCTTCGGACCCCCGGCTGTCGAGGTAGGATTGCAGGATCCGCTGGGCCGCGAGCCCGTCGACCCGCCCCGCGCGCGCCCTGCGCGAGAGCCCGGCGGATCTCATGATGGCGTCCGCCTCCGCGGTCGTCAGGCGCTCGTCCCAGAGGACCACGGGGAGGCCGAGCACCCGGCGGAGGGATTCCGCGAACCCCCTGGCGGCGCCGGCCGCGGGGCCCTCGCTCCCGTTCATGTTCAGGGGAAGGCCTACGACGAATCCGCACGCCTCGTGTTCCTCCGCGGCCGCGCGGAGCCGCTCGATGGTTTCCGCCTCGGCGCCGCGCCCGATGCGGCCCGCGCTCCGCGCGATGATTCCGCCCGGATCGCTCACTGCGATCCCGATCCTCTTCTCCCCCAAGTCGATGCCGAGCAACCTCGCTGGAATGCAGCCGGGGCGCGTCATAGGTGTTTTCCGAAGAGCTCGCTGAGGGATTTCCCCTCGTGGATCCGCCTGATCGCCTCCCCGAAAAGTTTCGCCACGGAAAGCACCTTGATCTTGGGGATCAGCTTCTCGCCGGCGACCTGGATGGTGTTGGTGACCACGACCTGCTTGTAGGCGGACGCCTGGAGCTTCCGGGGCGCGTCCCCGCACAGGACGGCGTGCACCGCCCCGGCGTGGATGTCCTTCGCGCCATGCTCGATGAGCGCGTTGGCCGTCTCGATCATCGAGCCGCCGGTGGCGATCTCGTCGTCGAAGACGATGGCGTTCTTGCCGCGGACGTCCCCTATGATGTGGGATATCTCGACCGTGTCGTTCAGCGGGTCCCGGCGCTTGTCGAGTATCGCGAGAGGGAGGCCGAGCTCGCGGGCGTACTTCTCGGCGCGCTTCGCGCTCCCGGCGTCCGGCGCCACGACGATGCAATCCTTCACCCCGTTCCGGCTGAAGTAGCCGCACAGGATCGGCGAGGCCAGCAACTGGTCGACAGGGATGCTGAAGAAGCCCTGGATCTGCTCGGCGTGGAGGTTCATGGTGAGCACGCGGTCCGCCCCGGCGCTCTCGAGCAGGTCGGCGACGAGTCGCGCGGTGATGCAGATCCTCGGCTGGTCCTTCTTGTCGGACCGGGCGTAAGGGTAGTACGGGAGGACGGCGGTGACGCGGCTGGCGGAGGCGTGCTTGAGCGCGTCTATCATGATGAGGAGTTCCATGAAATAGTCGTTCACGGGGGGGGCGCCCGTCTGTATGACGAAGACGTCCTTGCCGCGGACGTTCTCCTCGATGCGCACGAACGTGTTGTCGTTCTTGAACTTGTGTATGATGCACCGCCCCGTTTCAATGCCCAGGTAGCCGCAGATCTCGCGGCTCAACTCGGGATTGGATCGACCGCAGAACACCTTCATGTCGTCAGCCCCTTTCCCCCGCCCCCGCCCGCCGCGGTCAGGCGAACACGCCGGTCGCCTTCCCCGCCTTCAGCTTGGCGGTGAGCCGTTTGAGCCCCTGCGCCGCGCCGCGGCGGCAGACGAGCACGGCGTCCGGGGTCTTCACCACCACGAGATCCTTGACGCCGAGGCAGCCCACTATACCATCATCGGAGACGATAATACAGCGCTCGGTGTCGACGGCGGCGGCCCTGCCCAGGACCACGTTTCCCTTCCCGTCGGCCGGGAAGTGCCGCTCCAGGGCGCACCACGAGCCGGCGTCGTCCCAGTCGAAATCGGCCCGCGCGACCACCGCCCGGCGGCACTTTTCCATCACGCCGTAGTCGATGGAGACCCGGTCCAGCCCTCCGTAGACCTTGCGGATCACCCCCGCGGCCCGGCGCGTCCCGAGGGCGCCCATGATCTCCACGAGCCCGCGGTGGAGATCCGGCATGTGGCGCCTGAACTCCTCGGCTATGACGGAAGCCTTCCAGACGAAGATCCCGCTGTTCCAGTAGTAGTCGCCGCTCCGCAGGTAGCGGCGGGCGGCGGCGCGGGTCGGCTTCTCGGCGAACCCCCTGACCCGCGCGAAAGAGGTGCCGAGGCCGGGGCGGAGCGCCGCCCCCCTGCGGATGTAGCCGTAGCCGGTCGCGGGCCCCGTGGGCACGATCCCGAAGGTGACGAGGCATTCCCGCTCGCGCGCGATCCGGCATGCGTCGCGGAGGTTGGCGATGAGCCGGGCGCGATCGCGGATCACGTGGTCGGCGGGAAGGACCACCATGATCCCCTCCGGGTCCCGGGAGAGAACGATCGCGGCGCCGAGCGCGACGCAGGCGGCGGTGTCTCTTCCGAACGGCTCGGCGACGATGGATCCGGGCGGCACGCGCGGGAGCTGCCGGGCGATCAACGGGGCCTGGAGGGCGGTGGTGATTACGATGAGGC
>CALLYX010000004.1 GCA_937858775.1 uncultured bacterium
GCTCTAAGCTGTTGGCAGTGTGCCCGGTGCGGCGCGACAAATCCAGCGCGCCGCTGGCAATCTCGCTGGCCGAGTGGACGATGTCGTCACTCGACTGGCGCACCCGCAGCACCATGGTGCGCAGCGCATCTTGCATGGAGCGCAAGTCAGTCATCAACTGCGCCGCTTCATCGTGTCCCCACGGCGCGGGCGAGGTCGTCAGGTCGCCCGAGGTCACGCTGCTGGTCAGCGTGGCCGGTGATTCGCGCAGTCCCTACCGGATGTCGCTGAAGGTCCCGCCGGCCCGTTCCGGCGGCGACCCGGTCGCGGTGGCGGGTCGTGCCTCGGACCGCGCCCAGGCCGGCCGCGGCGGGAGCCGCATCTTCGCCTTCTGGCACAACAGGTTCCTCCTTATGCCGTACATCTACGAACGGGTCCGGGCGGGGAAGAATATCTGCGTGATGGCCAGCCGCAGCAGGGATGGGCAGTATATCAGCGACGTCCTCGATGGGTTCGGCTTCGCGGTCGTCCGCGGCTCCACGTCGAAAGGCGGAGGGACGGCCGTGAAGGGGATGGTGGAATCGATCGGCGGGGGGCTGGACGCCGCCGTGACGCCGGACGGACCCCGCGGCCCGCTATACCGCGTCCAGCCGGGCATCGTCATCATCTCGCAGTTGAGCGGGGCCCCGATCTACCCGGTGAGCTTCGACGCGAACCGCAAGGGGAGGCTGAAGAGCTGGGACCGGTTCATCATTCCGATGCCGTTCTCGAGGGGCGCGGTGGTGTTCGGGGAGGAGATCCGCGTCCCCCCCGACGCCGACGACGCGGCGCGCGAGGCGATCCGGGCCAGGCTCGAGGGGGAGATGCGCCGGATCGACCGGCGGGCGGCGGAACTGGCCGGGGCCGTGCCGGGGTGACGGCCCTATCCGGCGGGATGGGTTCCCCGCCCTTCCCGCTCCACGTTACGGCCTCGCGCCATGAAAGAAAGCGCCCCCCGTTACGGGGGGCGCCCGTTTCTCCCTGCGCGTTTCGCGCTATCACTTCGACTTCGGACGCATGTCGAGGTCTATCCGGATGTTGTGCACCTGGTGGGCGGCGGAGCGCTTGCCCACCGTGATGATGCACGTCTGCCCCTCTTTGTCGTAGTAACGGGTGCTGCTCCGGGCGTCGATATAGCTCATCTCCTGCCAGCCGTGGAGCGGCATCTGCTGCTGGAAGAAGGCGAGGACGTTGTTGATGTCGCTCCGGCCCACGTAGACGAGGTGGCCGACGCGGGTGACGTCGTTCTGGAAGGAGTACGACTCCTTGCGGACGAGCTTGAATTTCGCCGGTACCGGGATATCCTCGAACGAGACGTCGTTGCTGAACTGCGCCTGCGGGGCGCCGGCCTGGTCACTCTTCTGGCAGCCGCTCAGCGCCGCGAGCGACACCAGCGCCGCCCCGACGATGAGGCACTTACACCACTTTTTCATTCCTGTCCTCCCCTGCACGCATCGGATGCGCGGCGTCCCGCCGTCTCGGATCCGCCTCCTCGGCGATGCGATTCCAACCCTGTGAAAAGCGGCTTATACTACGCCGCGGCGGCCCCGCATGTCAACAATGATTTTCGGGCCGTTTCATCGGGCATGCGTCTTCCGGCGCCCCGCGACGGGCGGGGCGCCGAGGGGCGCCCGCCGCGTGTCAGGGCGCGGCGCCCGAGGGTTCGAGGTGGGTGGTCGGCTCGACGCCGAGCTCGCGCCGCAGCGCGTGTTTGATCCTCCCGGACACGGCGTGCGCCTCCTCGATGGTCATCGCCGGCGGGAAGCAGAGATGGAGGGTTAACTCCACGTGGTCGCCGTACTTGTGGGCGCGGATATGGTGCGCGTCGGTGACCTCCGGGGCGACGGCGGCTATGATTCCCTTGATGCGGCGCTCGAGATCCGGGCTGTGGGCCTCGCCCATGGAGACGCTCGCGGCGGAGCGGATGATGTCGTACGCCGCGTAGGCGATCAGCAGTGAGACGCCGACGCCTAGGGCGCCGTCCAGCCACCAACGGACCCCGGCGAGGAAGACCCCTGCGACGATGAGGGCGGAAGCCACCGCGTCGCTGCGGTGGTGCCACCCGTCGGCGATGAGCGCCCCTGAGCCGATCTTCCCGCCGGCCCAGATGGAGAATCGGGCGAGGGCCTCCTTGAGAAGCGCCGAGCCGAGGAAGACGCAGACAGCCAGCCGGTTGAAATGCGCGGCGGGAAACCGCCCGGGCCGGGCGAGTTTCATCACGGACTCGTGGAGAAAGAAGGCCGCGACAACGGCCAGGAGCGTGCCGATCACGATCGCCGCGGCCGGCTCCGCGCGCCCGTGCCCGAACGGATGCCGGTCGTCGGCGGGGCGCGCGGCGATCCAGAAACCGAGGATCACGACGGCGGAGGTGAGCGAGTCGGCGAGGGTGTGCCACGCGTCCGCGACCATGGCGATGGAGCCGCAGATGGCGCCGACCCGGAGCTTCACCGCGAAGAGGGCGGTATTGAGGACGATGGAGATCCATCCCTCGAGATAGCCCCAGGATTGCTTGGTCATCGGACGGCGGCAGTATACAACGGAGCGACCTCCGCATCCAGCCGAAAAGCGGGTTGATTCGGGCGGGGCTGCTATATCGCGCCGGGTGGAAAACCGGTGGTGGAATTCCAGGCCCCGCCCAAGGCCGTTTCAAGGGCGATCTTCAAGGGGGGCCTGGCCGGTGGAGGAGAGGGCATATCCGCGCAAGCGCGTAATCCCCCGGTTTCCCAAGGGCAGGGGATCCCGCAATGGGCAGGTCGCGGGGCATCGCGCCCGGAAGCGGGCGCACGCCGGCATCCCGGCCGGTTCACGATCTGCCGGCGCGTTCCAGGGGGACTCAACGGCTTTTGATTTGACTCCCATCGCGGGTGTGTGCTAGCGTATCCGTCGCCCGGGCCGCGGCGCGCGAGGGTCCGCCGGACGGGCGGGGGGGGGAATGATGGCGGAGAGCGAACGGATCTCGAGGATCGTCAAGGAGGTGCTGAGCCGTTATCCCGCGGCCCCATCCCCGGAGCCCCCTGACGC
>CALLYX010000005.1 GCA_937858775.1 uncultured bacterium
GCAGCCCGGCCCCGAGATGAGACGTGGCCCCGCAGGAAGGGCGGCGCGGAGGCCGCCCCTGCGGATGGCCACCGTGTGGGTGCCGCAGACCTCCATGAGCGAGACTCCCTGCCCGCGCCGGCGCACCAGCTCGAGCAGCGCCCTCGCCGCCGCGGCGTCCCGGAGCCCTTCAACGGGATCCCGCGAGCTCCTTGAACAACCTGACTGTCTCACGGGCCTCATCCTCGTCGAGTTTCCGAATGGCGAATCCCGCGTGCACCAGAACGTATTCACCGGGGCGGGCGTCTTCTACAAGATCGAGCGCCACGCGCCTTCGCACCCCCATGAAATCCACGACGGCGCCCCTATCCTCCCCCAGCTCAACGACCACCCCCGGCACAGCAACGCACATCCCCCCTCCCCCTCCCCCAGCCGCGCGCGGAAAGGCGCGCTACATCTCCTTCCAGGCCGCCGGGCGCAGCGCCACCCATGTCTGGCCCACGCAAAGCCCGAGGTCGTCGATCGGTACGCGCTCCTCCTCGACCGGTTCGAAGCCGGCCGCCGAGAGCAGCCGCGCCGCTTCCCCCCTTAGCAGCCGGTTTCCGAACGCCCCGCCGCAGAGCGCGACGGCCCGGCAACCACGGGTGCGCCGGATCTCCACGGCCCCCCGCGCCACGTACTCCGCTATCCCGTTGTGAAACCTGCGCGCCATGACCTCCACGGGCAAGCCGCGGCCGATGTCGGCGATGAGGCCTCGAACCAGATCAGCATAGTCGGCCCGGAAGCAGCCCCTCCCCCGCCGCATCGCGATCCGATAGGCCGCCCGGTCGTGCGAGAGCGAAGCCCTCCGCTCGAGCTCGACCGCCGCCTCGGCCTCCGCCTGCGCCTCCGGGGCGATCCCGAGGATCGCGGCGACGGCATCGAAAAGCCTTCCGCAGCTCGACGTGAGCGGGGAGAAAGCGCCCGTCGCGAGCATCGCCGAGAGGGCCGGCCTGAAGGCCGCCGCGCGGCGCGAGGGGGGGAGGGGTGCGTCGAACGCGGCCTCCCCCATGACGGCATGAAGCAGCGATATCCCCATCCGCCACGGCTCGCGGGCCGCGGCATCCCCGCCGGGCATCCTCAAGCGCCCGAGGCCGCCGCGCCTTCCCCAACCTCCGGGGGAGACCGAGAGAAATTCCCCTCCCCATACCGTGCCGTCGGTCCCGTACCCGCTCCCGTCGAAGGCGACGCCTATCACCTCGCCGCCGTCCGCACGCCCCGCGAGGGCAGCGGCGACGTGGGCGTGGTGATGCTGGACGGCGACGCGGCGCGCCCCCGGGAAGAGTTCCGCCGCCGCGCGGGAGTAACACGCCGGGTGAAGGTCGTGCGCGACGATATCCGGGTCCGAGCCCGCGCGGCGGCACAGCCCCCGCGCGTCGGCGAGGAATCGCCCCAGCCCGGCCGGATCCGAGAGGTCGCCGTGATCGCCGGACCGGTGAAGAAGCCCCTCGCAGAAGAGGGAAAGGCCGCCCTTCATCTCGGCGCCGCATGCCAATACGCTCACGGGCGAGGCCGGGAGGCCCTCGAGCCGGACAGCTTCCCTCTCCATATATAGCGCGCCTTTCGGGTCCGCCCCTTCCCGGCCGGCTATTGTATCATCTATCCCACGCCGCATGAAGCGGTCGCCCCGCGGGGGTGCGCGCATGGGTTTTTGCAAAATGGTTTGACATCGCCCCCCTTCCGTCGTATCGTGGTGGGCGTCCATCCGGCAGGAGAATGAGACCATGGTTTCCGCGATAGCGATGCATATCGTCGCAGCCGCCCTTCTCTCGCAGCAGCCGCTCAAGGGCCTCGATCCCCTATTTCCGGGCGGCACCCCGTCCCCCCCCCGCGCGGAGGCCGCCCCCGGCGCCGCCGCCCCGGCGGACCCCCGGGCGGGAGAGGCGAGGGTGGCCGTGGCCGAGGGCATCAGGCTCCTAAACGAGAATAAGTTCGATGCGGCGCTTGCCGCGTTCAAAAAGGCGGCGGATCTCGACCCGAAAAACGCGTACGCCTTCGCCGGCGGCGGGAGCTGCTATTACGCGGCTGGAAAGATCGATATCGCCATCGAGGCGTTCAAGAAGGCGATCGAGCGCGACCCCGGCATGAGCGCGGCCTATTTCAATCTCGGGCGCTGTTACGCGGTGAAGAAACAGATGGAGATGGCTATCATCCAGTACGGCAAGGCAATCAAGGACAACCCCCAGTACGGGGCGGCCTATTTCGAGCTGGCGAACGCATATTACATAAACAAGGATTTCAAGAACGCGAGGATCAACTACGAGAAGGCGGCCTCCATCTTCGGGGAAAAGACGCCCCAGGGGGAGGAGGCGCTGCGGAACGCCATCAAGGTCGAGACATTGATGAAGCGCCTCGGCGGCTGACCGTCCTTTCCCGGGGACGGGCCCTCTGCCCATCCGTCAATACCCCATCCCCTCCAGCCTCGCCAGGGAGCCCCGCGCCCCCCTCGACGCGGGATCGAGCGAGATGGCCTTCTCCAGCGCCCGCCGCGCCAGGTCGTACCGCCCGTTCCTCATGTAGACGACGCCCAGCCCCTCGAACGCCCGCGCGCACGAGGGCGATACGACAGCGGCCTTCCGGTACTCGGCCAGGGCCATGTTGAACCACTCCACGTACTGGTACGTCATGCCGATACCGTAGTAGGCGTCGCCCAGCATGCACCGCGCCTCGACGCACCCGGGGTCGGCCTCGACCGCGCGCTGGAGATGGCGTATCCTTGTGTGGGATCCTTCGGCCGCCTGCCGCGCCATCGCCAGCTCCTCGAACGCCTCCGGTGAGGACGTGGGGCACTCCGCGATCCGTTCCATCTCGGCGTCATCCGGGGGAGAACCGAGGAGCGAGGCGAAGCGCGCGGCCAGCCTCGCCTCGACCTCGCAGAGGCGGTCTATCCTCCCATCCACGCGCACCCCCTCGCTCTCCGCCCCCGTCGCCGGCCTCATCGCCTTGATCTCCACCGCGAGCGCGTCGCCATTCCGGGCGAGCGCCCCGGAGACGAGGATATCCGCCCCTGCGGCGTGCGCGAGCATGGCGAGCCGCCTCTTGTCGAGGCCGGCGGCCTTTCCCTTCGCGTGGCGCCGTTCGAACGACCGCACCAAGGCGTGGTCGATGAACTCGAGGCGCGGATGGGCGCCCAGCTTGCGCGCCAGCGAATCGGCGAGCTCGACGGCGAGCCACTCGTCGCCCTTGCGGCGCGGGGAGGCGCTGAAGCCGAGGACGGCAACCCGGCACGCCTCGCTCGGCGCCGACAGCGCCGCGTCGTGCGCGCGCAGCCCCCTGAACATGAGGAGCGGGATGGCGGCGTCGCGGGCCGCGGGGGGCGCGGGGGTCGGCCTGAGGGAGAAGTAGCGAATGAGCGACGGCCCGCCGTGCTGGGCCGCGAGGACGCACGACAGGATGAGCGCGACGGCGGGGATGCCCACGTCGACCGTCCCCTCTCAGGGCCGCGTCAGATGGCGAAGAGGCGCTTCACGACGCCCGGCTTGGCCTTCCCGGCCTTCACGTCGTTCAGGCGCTGGGTGAGGTAGCCGCCGGTGAGGTAGTCTATATTGGCCGTGGCCGCCTGAAGCTGCAGCTCGAGGCGGAGCCGCTCCCGAAGCTCCTCCGGAGGCGAGAGCAGAAGGTCGGTCTGGAGGTGGCGCCGCTGGAAGTAGAGCTGCGTCACCGTCTCCAGCACGTCGGCGCGGAGCCGGACCAGGTTCCGCGCCTCGTTGCTGATTCTCACCTGGCTGGGATTGTAGAGGAAATCCCCGAAGTCCCACGTGAAGACGAACTTGTATTCGTTCTGGAACCTGCGGGCGTCCGCGTTGTCGGAGCTCCAGCCGCTTATCATCCTGTACTTGTGAACGCTCGTGCTTCTCACGTCCTCGATGATCTGGATGCCGGTGATGGGGGAGTCGTCGGTCTTGTCCTGGATACCGCTCTCGTAATTGTCCTCGCGCTGGATCTTCTGCTCGACCCCCCTCTTCTCGCCTATGGTCTTCTGCTTGTTGTACTCGTACTGGATCCTGAACTTCGGCAGGAGGGCCCGGTATTGCGCCCCCTTGCGCCACCCCTCGATGAGGTCCGGGTGCACCTCGGCGAAGCGCATCGCGACTTCCTGTATCTCCTGCACCGTCGGCTCGTGCGAGAACTGGCCCAGGACCGTCTGTATGTCGTCGATCGTCGGGATGATCTGCGCCGCCCCCGTGGCGCCCATCCCCTCCGTCGCGGCGAGGAGCATGGGGGCGACGATATCGTCGGAACGCGCCGCCAGCGAGCGCGCCTCATCGCCGGGCAGCAGCGAGGGGAACGCCGCAATGAAAAAACAGAGCACGGCACCCGTTGCGGTCGTGCGCAGGAGTCTTAATTCCATTTGTCGCACCCCCTCTCTCCGATCGAAGGAAAATCAGATGGCGAAAAGGCGCTTCACAATGCCGGGCTTCGGCTTTCCGGCCCGAACGTCGTTCAGGCGCTGCGTGAGGTAGCCGCCGGTGAGATAGTCGATGTTGGCAGTGACCTCCTGGAGCTGAAGTTCGAGGCGGAGCCGCTCGCGGAGCTCTTCGGCCGGCGAGAGCAGGAGATCGAGCTGAAGCTGGCGCCGCTGGAAGTAGAATTGCGTCACCGTCTCCAGCGTGTCGTTGCGGAGTTCGACCAAATCGCGCGCCTCGTCGCTGATCCTCACCTGGTCGGGGTTGAAGAGGAAGTCGCCCAGGTCCCACTCGAAGGAGAAGGTGTAGTTGTTCTGGAACCTTCTCTCGTCCGCGCTCGCCGAGCTCCAGCCGCTCACGAGCCTGAACTTGTCCTCTTTCGTGCTCTCGACCGTCTCGATGATCTGGATGCCGGTGATGGGGGAGTCGTCGGTCTTGTCCTGGATGCCGCTCTCGTAGTTGTCCTCGCGCTGGATGTCCAGTTGCTCCCCGGTCTTCTCCGCTATCGTCTTCTGCTTGTTGTAGTCGTACTGTATCTTGAACTTCGGGAGGAACGCGCGATACTTCGCCCCCTTGCGCCACCCCTCTATAAGGTCCGGGTGCACCTCGGCGAAGCGCATCGCGACTTCCTGTATCTCCTGCACGGTCGGCTCGTGAGAGAACTGGCCCATGACCGTCTGCACGTCGTCGATCGTGGTGATCGGGGGGCCCTCGGGCGCCGCCGCCCGGACCGCGGCCTCCTTCACCGCGGGCGGCTCTTCCACGGGGACCACGGCGACCTGTTCTTCAGACGGCGCGGTCTGCGCGGGGACGATCTCCTCGGCCTTCGGCTCCACGGGCGCGATCCCGGGCCCCATCGACGCGGCCGCCTCCGGCATGCCGACCGCCGGCGCCTGCGGCCCGGCCGCCGCCGCCTTTCCCACGGCGGTGCGGTAGAGCCCGCCGGAGGCCGCCGCCCATATCGTGGCGCTGTCGAGCGGATCGAAGGCGATGGCCATGGCGTTGGCGAGGCTCGTCCCCTTGGAGAGTTCCTGCCACTTGACGCCGCCGTCGCCGGACCCGTAGATGCCGGCCGCCCCCGCCGCGAAGACCGCGTTCGAGTCGGACGGCGAAACCGCGACCGTTCTCACCTGCCTCTGCCCGATCGCCTCTCCCCCGATATCCCTCCAGCTCGCGCCGCCGTCCGGGGATTTGAACAGCCCGGCGGCGGTGGCGAGGTAGACGACATCCGGGTTCACCGGATCTATCGCGATCCCCTCGGCGAGCTTGGGGCGGGCGGCCGTCTTTTCCCATGCCGCCCCGCCGTTCCTGGTCTTGAAGAGGGCGTCGGGGGTGCCGACGTAAAGAATATTCGAATCGAACGGGTGGACCGCCACCGAGGAGGCGGTCCCCTCCCCGCCGGGAAGCCCGATCCGGCCCCACGTCTTCCCGCCGTCGGCGGACTTGAGAAGGGCGCTGTCGATCGTGGCGGCGTAGACGATATCGGGGTTCGTGGGGTCTATGGCGAGGCCGAGCACGGTGACCGGCGGGTCCTTCGGGGCGCCTTTGGTCTTGGTCCAATTCTTGCCGCCGTCGGTCGAGGCGTAGATTCCTTCCACGCCCCCGGCGACTATCTTCTGCTGGTTCGCGGGGTCGATCGCGATCGCCGTGGCGCCGGCGATCTCGCGGGAATCCCCGGCCGCCAGGAGTTCCCGGACGACCGCCTTCTGGGCCGCGCCGATGCCGGCGGGCACCGCCCGCCGCGCCGAGGAGAGGTCGAGGCAGTTGACCCAGACCTTCCCGCCGTCGCCGCTGGTGAAGATGCCCTTTGCGGATCCGATGAAGACGCGCTGCGGATTCATCGGATCCACCGCGACGGCGCGAAGCCCTTTCTCCTCGGAACCGGCGGAAAGGTTGGCCCATTCGCTGCCGCGTGCGGCGGGGGGGGAGAGGGCGCCGATGAGCATCAGACCGGCGATGGGGGCGAGGAGGAAACAGCTCGGCGTCGCCCTGTTGCCCTGGTGCCGAAATGCAGTCTTCATCCTGGACGGCCCCTCCTTTGAGACCGGACTTGGTTCCTGGGTGACGCCCCCTGCGCGCCGCAGACAGCGCGCACTCCACGAGCCCAGAAATGCTAACATTCCACTTCTTTCCTGTCAAGCGGACAATGTAACATTTTTCGACGCGCGGCCCGCGCGCTCACGGCGCAGAGGCCGCGATCGTCACCACGGATACATTCCCATATCCGCCCGCCCGAATTGTCACTGAATCGTGAAATCGAGCGCCGGGGCGCGCCACCGCCGCGGGGGCGCGAGATGCCCCTTTCAACTTCCCGCGCCCTCTGGCATAATTCGCCAGGCCCCATGAACCCCCGTCCGCGTTTCGGCGCCCTCTTCTTCTGCGTCATCCTCCTCGCGGCGCTGGCGTTCGGCCGCGCGGCGGAGGCCCCGTTCATCTGGGACGACGAGGCCCTCATCGTCGGGAATCCGTGGCTGGGGCATCTGTCGGCCCTGCCGAGATTCTTCACCCCCGCCTACTGGCGGGGCCTCTCCTTCGCTGAGGATTACCGCCCCGTCGAGATGGCCTCCTACTGGTTCGACCACGCGTTCTGGGACGAGAACCCGTTCGGCTATCACGCCTCGAACGTGCTGCTGCACGCGTTCAACTGCGCGGCGCTCGTCGCGCTGGCCTGGCTGCTCTTCGAGAGCGCCCCCATCGCCGCCGCCGCCGGCGTCCTCTTCGCCCTCCATCCGATGCACAGCGAAGCGGTGGTCTGGGTGCAGAACCGCTCGGAACTCCTCTCCTCGGCCTTCTCCCTGATATGCCTGTGCGCCTTCGCAAGATGGACGGCGGGGGAAGGCCCTGCGCCCGGCGTCTACGCCCTCGCGTGCGCCTCGCTCGCCCTGGCGTGCCTCAGCAAGGAGAGCGCGGCGGCCGCGCCGCTGATCTGCGCCTCGATGCTACGCGCGCCCGTCGTGCGGCGGGGGCGGGCCTGGGCAGGACTCATCCCGCTCGCCGCCATGGCCGCCGCGTTTATGGCCGTCAAGATCTTCCTCCTTCCATACAGCCGCCCCGGGCATTCCGCCTCCCTCCTCGTCGGCGCGTATCCGAGGGCCGCGGTGGTGGCGAAGACGCTGGCCCTCTACCTGGCCATGCTCGCGCTGCCGGCCCGCTTCTCGCTCGACCGCTTCTTCGATGTGCCGCCATTCCCACCGTCCCCATCCATCATCATCGGCGCGGCGGCGGCCGCCATGGCGTTCGTCGCCGCCTTCCGCGGATTCGCGCGGAAGGAGCCGTGGGCCCCGGCCGCGGCTCTCGCCCTCTTCCCCCTCCTGCCCGTCTCCAACGTCGTCTTCATCTCAGGGAGGCCCCTCGCCGAGCAACGTCTCTATCTCGCCTCCGCCGGGTTCTGCCTCTGCGCCGCCTTCCTCATCGAGCGATCCTCGCGCGCCCCGCGCGCGCGCGCCGGGGCCGCGTTCCTCACGGTCGCCCTCGCGGCCTCATGGCTCACTGCATCGGTCATGCGGACGGATTACTGGCGGAATGAACGGGTGCTCTGGGAGCGGACGCTCGAAACGTCTCCATGGAGCTGGCGGTCGAGGCTCTTCCTAGCCCATGTCTACGCCCGGGAGGGCCGCCACGACGACGCCGTCGGCCTCCTCAAGGAGATCCTGAGGTACACGGAGCCGAGGCACTCCAGCGCGTTCGTCGAGCTCGGCAGGATTTACTCCTCGCTGGGATGGGAAGACCGCGCGCTCGGGGCGTACGAGCGCGCGGTGGGGGCGGACCCGTCGGACGGCGCCGCGCGCGTATTTCTCGGGGACGCCCTGCGCAGGGGCCGCCGTTTCGACGAGGCGCTCGCCCAATTCCGCGAGGTCGAGCGCCGCTTCCGCCGCTGTCGCCTGCAGGACTCGCCATCCCGCCACCTCGAGCAGATCCGTCACCAACTCCATGTTGGCCGGATTGTCCTCGACCAGCAGCACCAGCTTACCCCTACCCTCTGTCATCGATGCACCTCCGGAACCGCTCGACGCCCTCGTCGTCGAGGAGCGACCTGTGCCGCATCTCCTCGTCCATCACGTGGTCCGTCCACCAGCCGTCTCCTGTGGCTGCAAGGGGATGACGAACCGGAACACGCTGCCCTTCCCTTCCCCTTCGCTCTCGACCCAGATCCGCCCGCCGTGCAGCTCCACGAACCTCCGGCACAGCGCCAGACCAAGCCCCGTGCCTTGGTGCCTCTTGTCGTGCCCCGCATCCAGCTGCTCGAATTCGTGAAAGAGCCGTCCCTGGTCCTC
>CALLYX010000006.1 GCA_937858775.1 uncultured bacterium
GTCGTGGCGCGCGAGGACGGCCGTGACGCTCCCCCACACGAGCGTGAGGGGCACTACTGCTCCCGGGCTCCGTCGACGAGGGCGAGGGTCACGGCCGCCATCAGCTCGAGGTCGGCGACGCCGATGTGCTCCGCCGGCGTGTGGATCTCGGCCATCGCGTTCGCGAGGTTCACGCACGCGAGGCCCCGCTCGTTGAAGACGTTGGCGTCGGCGCCGCCACCGGACAGCTCGAGGAAGGGCTCGACCCCGACCGCGCGCAGCGCCGCGTCGGCGATCCTCGGCCCGCCCTGAGGGCGGGCCGGGGGGAGCGGGCCGGGATGCCGCCGGGGGCCGTTGCGGAATCCCCGGGGGGCGGTCGTGGGCGCGGCTAGAACGGCTATCCTTTTCCTGGCGATATCCGTCTTCCTGGCGCTTCCGGCCTTCTACGGCGGGGAGGGCGGCGAGCTCGACATATGGCAGCAGGGGCTCTTCGCCGCCGCCGCGCCGCGCCGGATCGTCCTCGAATACCGGCAGGCGCCTTTCTGGAACCCGTGGGGCTCGGGCGGCGTCCCGTGCCTCGGGCATCCGTATTCGTCGTTCCTCTCTCCGGGTTACGTCTTCATCCTCGTCTTCGGCCCGGTTGCCGGCCTCAAGCTCCGAGCCGCGGCCGCGCTATGGGCCGGCCTCGCGGGCGGGTGGCTGCTCGGCCGCCGTTTCTCCCCCGGCCGCTTCGCCCCCTTCCTCTGCGCCGGCGTCTATCTCTTCTCCTCATGGTATCCGCTCTACATCTCCCGGTGGCACGCCGAGTTCATCCCGTTCTGCTACCTCCCGTGGTTGTTCCTCTGCTATCTGAAGGGGGTCGATGATCTCCGCTGGACGGCGTGGGGGGGGATCTTCCTGGCCCTCATGCTCCTCGACGGGGGTACCTATCCGCCGCCCCTCGCCGCCCTCCTCCTCGGCATCTACGCCGTCCTCGACGCCGGGGTGCGGCGGAGCTGGAGGCCGGTCGCGGCAGCGGCCATGGTCATCCTGCTCGGCCTCGCGATCAGCGGCGTCAAGCTCCTCCCGATGGCCCGCTTCATCATGGACAACCCCAGGTATACCTACTGGCGGGAGCCGGTGCTCCCCCTGCGCGCCCTGCCGCGCATCTTCCTGGGAAGGGACCAGTTGAGCCCGACGAGCTTCGCGGGCGCGTGGCTCGGCTGGTGGGAGTACGGCGCCTATGTCGGTGTCGTCCCGATGACGCTGGCCGCGCTGGGCGTCTTCATCGGACGGCGGAGGATCATTCCGGCCGCGGCGTGCGCGATTGTCTTCTTCGGCGTGATGCTCGGGGATTTCGGCGGTCCGGCCCCGTGGAGGTGGCTGCATCGCCTCCCGCCGTTCTCGTCGCTTCACGACACCGTGAGGTTTAGGGTGCCGCTTGTCTTCTGCCTGGCCCTCCTCTCCTCGGCGGCGCTTTCGCGCGTTGAGGAAGAGGGGGCGCCGCTCCGCGGGGGGATGAGGGCGGCGTTCCTCGGGCTGCTGGGCGTCGTGCAGGAGCCGGCCGGACCCGGCCGTTCGCGCATCCGCCTGCCGGAACTGCGCGACGATCTGTCGAACCTGCTGCCGGCCGCGCACGGCGGCGTGGTCGCTGATGGTTTCGGCCACGATGTCGCGCGCGCCGGCCAGGGCGTCGTCGGGCGTGGGCGCGGCGTCGGACAGGAAGGGGCGGGCCAGCGCTGCGGCCGTCGCGCTCGTCGCCGGTTGGGCCAGGATCAGGTCGGCCAGCGGCCCCAGTCCCCGCTCGCGGGCGATGGAGGCGCGGGTGCGGCGCTTGGGCCGATAGGGGGCATAGAGGTCTTCGAGGGTGTGGAGCGTCTCGGCCGCCTCAAACTGGGCCTGTAGCTCGGGCGTCAGCTTGCCCTGTTCGGTGACCGAGGCGATGACGGCCGCGCGGCGGTCATCGAGGGCGCGCAGCCGCTCGATCTCGGTCTGGATGTGGCGGATTTGCTCCTCATCGAG
>CALLYX010000007.1 GCA_937858775.1 uncultured bacterium
CGACATCGATCGGGTACCGGGGCCGGCCGGGCCGGGGCCTGTCGCCGCAGAGCCATCGGGCGACCGTCATGAAGGTCTTGCCCTGCCGGAGCAGGGAGTGCAGCACGATGAAGAAGACGATGTTGAACATCGTGTCCGAATGCCGGTAGCCGGCCTGGAACGGGAAGGTGGCGAGCACGATCGGCACCGCCCCGCGGAGTCCCGTCCAGGCGACGAGGGTCCTCTCGGGCATCGTGAAGCCGCTCCGCCAGAGCCCCATGTAGACGGCCGCCGGGCGGGCGACGCACATGAGGAACGCCGAAACGAGCATGGCCGGGACGGCGACCTGCAGCAGGCGGGATGGGAAGACCAGGAGCCCGAGAACGAGGAAGAGGATGATCTGCATCAGCCACGCCAGGCCCTCGTGGAAGTGCGTCAGGTAGCGTTTGTACAGGAACTCCTTGTTCCCCATGACGATCCCGCACGCGTAGACGGAGATGAAGCCGTTGCCGCGGAGCATCTCGGCCAGGCCGTAGGCGAGCAGCACGATGCTCATGCTCAGGACGGGATATAGCCCCTCGTATTCCAGGCGCAGACGGTTGAGCGCGAAGGAGGCCATGAGGCCCACCACGACGCCGATCGCGGCCCCGCACGACATGTTGACCAGCAGCCTCGGGAGCAGGTGGGCCAAGCGGGCGGCTGGATCCACGATCGTGCCGATGGCCGCCATCGTCAGGAAAACCGCCATCGGGTCGTTGCTGCCGGACTCAAGCTCGAGGAGCGGCTTGAGAAGCCGTTTCAGGCCGACGCCGCGCGCGCGCATCAGGGCGAAGACGGCGGCGGCGTCCGTGGAGGAGACGATGGCGCCGAGGAGCATCCCCTCCTTCAGCGTGACCCCCAGCAGCCGCCACGCGAACAGACCGACGAGGGCCGCCGTGGCGCCCACGCCGAGTGTGGAGAGCGTGAGCGCCCGCCACATCACCGGGCGCACGGCGCGCCAGTCGGTGTCCAGGCCGCCGGAGAAGAGGATGTAGGCGAGCGCGAACACCCCCACGAAGTTGGCCACGGCGGGGCTGTCGAAGTATATCCCGCCGATCCCCTCCGAGCCGGCCAGCATGCCGACGGCTAGGAACATGAGGAGGGCCGGCACGCCGAAACGCTCGGAGACCCGGTTCGTGAGGACGCTCAGGAAGAAGAGCGCCCCCGCTATGAGGATGATCTGCGGCGTCGATGTGATCGGTTCGGTCATATCGGGGAATCCGCGGGATCCCGGCGGGGGGCCCTCCCGCCCCGCGGCCCTCGACAATGATAGCGCATGCCGGCCCGCGCCGCGAGCGCCGAATGCGCCATTCCAGGGCCTCGCCCGGGAGGGGCGGCATCAGCGCGGGGGGCCCTCCCCTGCGCCCGCCCGCCCCCGCAAAAGGCCGAGGAGGGCGAGGGCGAGCATGTACGCGAGCGCCCCCGCGGCGACCCCCGCGACGACGCTGCCGGCCAGCATAACGGGGAAGAGCCCCTTCGCCAGGGCCGCAAGGCGCAGGCAGGCCCGTCCGAACCCCTCCGCCTTCATCTCGGCCAGCGACGGCAGGGATGCCCCCGCGGCCCCCCCCGGCCACACCATCCGCCCCGCGTGGTAGTCCAGCCAGACGACGACCGGGTAGAGCCAGGAGAACTGGACGCCGAGAAGGACGGCGACCTTGTTCAACCTCCTGAAGACGAGGGCGAGAAGGAGGCAGAACGGTATCTGGGGGCCGTACACGGGGAAGAAGCTGACGCAGACGCCGACGGCGAGGCCGAGTGCGATCTGGTGGTTCGAGGCGCGGGCGCCCAGGAGCGCGGCGCACCGTTCTCGCAGCGTTGCCATGGTTATGAGGGCCGGTCCGCCCCCTCCCGCTCACTCGCCGAAGCTCGCCCCTGTCGCGCGCGCGGCGCGGACGAGGGGATGGCCCGGCGGCACCCGCTTCAGGGCCGCCGTCGCACGCGCCAGCGTCGTCGAGACGATCCCGCCGCCGACGATCCCCACCATCCGCCCGAACCGACCGCGGGCGGCGAGCCGGGCCGCCTCCTCGCCGAACCTCGTCGCGAGGATGCGGTCGAACGCCGTGGGCCCGCCGCCGCGCTGGAGATGCCCGAGCACGGTGACGCGCGACTCGAGGCCGGTCCTCCGCTCGACCTCGTCCGCGACCGCCCTCCCCGCCCCGCCGAGCCGAACCGGGTCTGGGCTCCCCTCCACCATGCGGTCCACAACGGGCCCCCGCCCCATCGGCGCCGCCCCCTCGGATATGACCACGATGCTGTAGCGCCTTCCCTTGCGCGAACGGGCCCTCACGACATCGCAGACGGACTCGATCCGGTGCGGAATCTCCGGGATAAGGATGACGTCACCCCCTCCGGCGATCCCCGCGCACAGGCCGAGCCACCCCACGTAGCGCCCCATCACCTCCACCACCATCACGCGGTGGTGCGACTCGGCGGTCGTTCGGAGCCTGTCGATCGCCTCCGCCGCGGTCCGGAGCGCCGAATCGAAACCGAACGTGAGGTCGGTTCCGAGGAGGTCGTTGTCGATCGTCTTGGGGACGCCGATGCACGGGAGGCCCTTCTCCGTCAGGCGGCGGGCGATCGACAGCGTCCCGTCGCCACCCAGGCAGAGAAGCGCCTCGACGCCGCGCCGGCGGGCGTTCTCGACCGCGCGCCCCGAGAGATCCCGCGGCGGGGCCTTTCCGGCGGCATAGCGGAACGGGTCCGCCCTGTTGGACGTGCCGAGGATCGTCCCGCCCAGCGCCAGGATCCCCGAGACGTCGTCGTAGCGGAGCTCCCGCGCGTCGCCCTCGACGAGTCCGGCGAACCCGTCCCTGAAGCCGACGACCGACATCCCGTACTCGCTGATGGCCGTCTTGGCGACCGCCCGTATGGCGGCGTTCAGCCCGGGGCAGTCTCCGCCGCCGGTCAGAATGCCGATCCTGCGGACCCGTTTCTCAGCGGCCATGACGCGGCCCCGCGCGATGGAAGACGCGTTCGATGAGCTGCGACAGGTTGCCCACGAAGGAGAACGAGAGGGAGCGGCGCAGCGCCGCGGGGATCTCCTGGAGGTCCTTGCGGTTCCTGGCCGGGAGTATGACCCGTTTCAGGCCGGCGCCACGGGCGGCCAGCACCTTCTCCTTGATCCCGCCCACCGGGAGCATCTTGCCCGTGAGCGTGAGCTCCCCGGTCATCGCCGTGTCGGAGGCGAGGGGCCTGCCCGCGAGCAGGGAGACGAGCGCGGCGGCGATGGCGACGCCGGCGGAAGGCCCGTCTTTCGGAATCGCCCCCGCGGGGACATGGATATGCAGGTCGCTCCGGTCGAAGAAGTCGTTCGGCAGGCCCAGGCGCACGGCGTTGGCGCGCACGTAGCT
>CALLYX010000008.1 GCA_937858775.1 uncultured bacterium
CTTCCGGACGGAGGCGGTGATTCCGGCCGGGGGGGATTGGGAGGAGAAGCCGACGCCTACGCCGACGCCGCTCGCCGGCGGACCGGCGACCCCGACGCCGAGGCCGCGTTGAGAAGCGGCGGCGGGTGCCGGCGATCCGAGCGGCGGATCCGGCGGCGCCTGGCGGCGCGGTTCGAATGACGCGCGCCCCCGGGAATAGCCCGCCGGGCGTTTGACGCGCTCTTCCCGTTCGGATTTCGCCATTTCGCATCGAGGGCAGCGCCCCATGGACACGAAACCACGGTCGCGCCGCGACGAAAGCGGCGTCATACTCGTCATGGCGCTCTTCATCATCGCGCTCTTCACCGTGATCGTGCTCGAGTACAACTATTCGACGAGCGTCGAGTACCGTGCCGCCGCCGCCTGCCGCGACGACCTCCTGGCCCTCAACATCGCCCGGGCGGGGGTCCAGGAGACGATAGCCCTCCTCAGGGAGGACCGTCTCGCGGATATCGCGGAGAAGGAGAAGGAGGCGGAGGAGAAAGGACACGGGGGGGAGGCGACCCCGGCGGCCGGGGCCACGTTCACGGAGCAGGTGACCCGGTCGAGGCCGCAGCCGAAAGGCGCCCCGGTAGAGATCCCGTTTCCCGACCATTACGGGGAGGATTGGGCCCGGGGGCGTTTCCGGGAGCCGTACGGCGACGGCGTCCTGACGCTCAAGGTCATCGACGAGACCGGCAAGATCAACATCAACACGCTGGTGAGGGAACGGAAGGAGATGAAGGCGCCGACCCCCACGCCGTCCCCCTACCCCGGCCAGCCCGCCTCCGATGCGGAGCCGACCCCGAGACCGTCCCCGAGGAGATGGGGCCAGGTCGACAGGGACAGGACCGGCGAGGAGGACGCCGGCGCGGGGGAGGCGGAGGAACCCGAGGTGCGGTATGTTGTTGACAAAAAGGTCGAGAAGGATATTATGAGGCTCATCAAGATCCTCCACGCGCGCGGCGTGGACGAGGAGAAGGTGACCGCCGCGATCGTCGACTGGATGGATTCCAACAGCGAGGGCGACTACGAGGAGGACGCGGGCGGCGGGTCGCCCGTGAAGAACGCCCCCCTCGACGTGCTCTCCGAGCTCCTCATGGTCAAGGGCGTCACCGCCGACCTGTATTTCGGCCCCGGTGTGGAGGAGTCGCCGGACCTGGACGAGGAGCCGCCGCGGAAGGCGGGGAGGCGCGTGGCCGGCCTCCGGGATTGCCTGACCGTCTTCGCGCGGGGCAAGGTGAACGTGAACACCGCCCCACCCGAGGTGCTCTCGGCCCTCTTGGAAGAGGAGAACGACTCGCTCGTCAAGGAGATCGTCGCCTACACCCGCAAGGATCACTTCAAGGACATGGCGGAGTTCAGGGAGAAGATCGGGGAGCAGGTGCCGGCGGGATTCGCGGCGAAGGTCGGCGTCGGCAGCGACTGCGTGCAGATCATCTCGCGCGGCCAGGTCAACGATTCGGTGAAGCAGCTCCGCGTCTTCGTCTCCCGCGACGACAAGGCGGTCGCGCGGGTGCTCTTCTGGAAAATCGAGAAATGATCGAACGGGCATTGGATTGGCTGGCGGGCGGCGGGGCCAGGAAACCGCTCGGCATCGACCTGGGGACAAGCTGCGTCAAGGCGGTCCAGATGAAGCGCGTCGGCCGCGCCGCCGTCGTCACCGCCGCGTACTCGGTCGAGATCCCGCGCGGGAAGGCCGAGCGGCCGCCGCTCGAAGCCGTCGCGGCGGCCGTGGCGGCCCTCGTCAAGGGGCACGCCCTCTCCGCCGACCGTTTCGTCAGCGCCTTCCCCCTCTACTCCGCCATCGTCCGCAACACCGCCGTCCCGTTCCGGGGCGCCGGGAGAATCCGGCAGGTGATCAAGTTCCAGGCCGAGCCGCTCATCCCCTTCCCGATCGAGGAGGTGCTGGTCGATTTCCACGAGGCGCGGGCCGCCGGGGAGAACAAGACCCCGGTCATCATCATCGCCGCCAAGAAGGACCTGGTCGCCAAGCACCTGGAGATACTCAGGGGCGGCGGGATCGATCCGGAGATAGTCGGCTTGGACGCCTTCGCCCTGCTCAACAACTACCTCCTCAGGGCGCGCGGCGCGGCGGCCCCGGAGCCGGCGATGCTGCTCGAGATCGGGGCCTCGAAATCCGTGCTGGTCATAGTGAACGATCGCGGCGTCCTCCTCGCGAGGAATATCCACATCGGCGGGGACGACCTCACCGAGGCGATCCAGAAGGAGCTGGGCGTCGATTTCCGGACGGCGGAGGACCTGAAGAAGAGCGCCGGGTCCGCCGTACCCCCGGGGAACCCGTCCCCCGAGGAGGCCGCGGTGCACCGCGCCATCGCCCCGGCGCTGGCGCGCCTCAACCGCGAGGTGGACCGGAGCATCCGCTCGATCTCCGCCACCCTCGCCGGCGCCGGGGTCTCCCGCGTCCACCTCTCCGGCGGCGGGGCGCTCCTGAGGGGGACGCGGGAGCTTTTCGCGAGGGAGTTCAACTGCCCGGCCGACTACCTCTCCTCCCTCGCCCCCTTCCCGGGATCCCCCGGCGAGGAGGAGGGCTGCCGCATGGACACCGCCGCCGGCCTTGCCCTGCAGGGGCTCGGCCTGGGGAAGGCGTCGGTGAACCTCCGCAGGGAGGAGTTGTCGTGGACCGGCGGCCTGGGAAAGGCGGGGCGCCAATTCGCCGCGGCCGCCGTCCTCTCCCTGTGCATCGCCGCCGCGATGACGTACCGCTTCGCCGCATCGCTCATGGAGCGAAGGGCCGAGCACGCCTCCCTCGCCGGCCAGCTCGAGCGGATCTACCGCGACACCTTCCCCTCCGGCGGGCCGGTGGGGCCCGTCTCCGTCGCCGCCGAGATGGAGAAGCGCCTCGAACAGTACCGGGCGGCCAACAAGGGCTTCGCCGCCCTCTCCGCCCGGGGGGTCTCTTCCCTCGAGGTGCTCCGCGACATCAGCCGCCTCATCCCGGAAGGGCTCAAGATCCAGGTGACGGACCTCATGATCGGGCAGGAAGGGGTCGAGATGACCGGCCTGCTGAACAACGCCGGGGACGCCGACGCCGTCAAGGCGGCGCTCAAGGGGTCGAGGTTCTTCGACACGGTGGAGATCCCTTCCGCGTCCGCCAGCGGATCCAAGCAGAAGTTCCGGCTCGTGGCCACGCTCAGGAAGGCGGAGGCCGGATGAAACGGCTGTCCCCGCGGGAGAAGAGGCTGGTCGGCGCCGCCGGCGCGGCGGTGGCCGCCTTCATCCTGATCCGCTTCGCCGTGGGGCCGCTTCTCGCCTACCACTCCAGGCTGCGGGAGGAGATCCCCGCGATGCGGCGGGGCCTGATCGCCGCGCGCCGCTGCGCCGCGCGCTTCGCCGCCCTCCGGAACGAAGTGGGGGCGGTCCAGGCGCGCCTAGCCGACCGCAAGAAGGAGTTCAACCCTTACACGTCGCTAAGCGAAATGGCGCGCCGGGAGGGCCTCTCCACCGAGGAGATCGTGATGGAGAAGAAGCCGCTCGACGAGAACTTCCAGGAGGAGACGGCGAAGGTCACGCTGAGGCGCGTCCCGCTCGACAAGCTCGTCGGGTACCTGTACAACATCGAGACATCGCCCGACCTGATGACGGTCAAGGTTCTCTCCGTGGCCGCCGACTCGGGCGACGCGCTTCTCCTCGACGCCTCCCTGGACGCCTCCACCATCACCCCTGCCGAGAAACGCGAGACACCGGCGGAGAAGAAGGCGCCGGCCAAGAAGCCGCGCGCGCGGAAGCGTTGAAGACAACCGGAGTCAACCCATGCACAGGCCGCTGATCGCCGCCGCGCTCGCCGCCGCCGTGCTCGTCGCCTGCGCCGGATGCCATCACACCGGCAGGCAGATCCGCAAGGCGGTCGACGGCGTGCACGACGTCTTTCTCGAAGGCGCGAACTAGCCGCGCCCCGGCGTCGCGGCGCCGGACATTCCAATGCTGACACGCTACCTCACGGGGCCGCGGATCCCGCTTCCGCGCATTCTCACAATCGAGGTGACCTCGCGCTGCAACCTGCGGTGCGTCATGTGCCCGAAGACCGCGGGCGTCGTCAACACCCCCGCCGACCGCGTCATCTCCCGCGATGTGGTCGAGAGGATCGAGCCGCTGCTCCACGCGGCGGACGGCGTGGACCTGAGCGGGCTCTGGGGCGAGGCGTTCCTCTACCCCGGTATCTACCTCGACATCCTCCGCCGCCTCAAGCGCAGGCATATCGGGGTCCACACGGTCAGCAACGGGACGCTCATCACGGACCGCCTGGCGGCCGAGCTCGTCGCCCTTGGTCTCGACCGCCTCGAGATCTCCCTCGACGCCGCCAGGCCGGACACGTACCGGCGGATCCGGCGGGGCGGCGAGCTGGGCCGGGCGATCGAGGGGGTGCGGGCGGTCGTGCGCCGCAAGGAGGAGGCGGGCAGTCGCTTCCCCGCGATGAAGCTCCTCTTCCTCGGGATGACCGACACGATCGGGGAGCTTCCCGAGTTCGTCCGCCTGGCCGCCTCACTCCGCGTCCCCGCCGTCGTCCTCCAGGCGTTGGGGGAATACGACGCCGTGAGGGGGAAGTCGGCGGCGGCCAGGTGCCCGGGGGCGGGCCTGAGGCATCTCGAGGCGGCGCGGGAGGAGGGGCGCAGGCTCGGCGTCGCCGTGGAGCTCTTCCCGCCGGACCAGTTCCGCGAAGCGCCGGCCGCCCCTCCGCCTCCTGCGCAGGCCGCCCGGCGGGCGGTGAAGGATTGCTTCTTCCCCTGGGACCGGGCGGTGATCGCCACCACCGGCGAGGTCTTCCCCTGCTGCTCCTCCCCGGCCCCTTTCGGCTCCCTCATGGAACAGCCGTTCGAGGAGATCTGGCGCGGGGACGGATACCGGAGGCTTAGGGCCGCCCTGCTGCGCGGCGATCTCCCCCCCATGTGCCGGGCGTGCACCGGACAGGCGTGGACCGTGCGGCGGCGCGGCGATCCCCTCCGCGCGGCGGTCCGGCTCGAACGGGGGCGCCTGCGGCAGCGGCTGCGGCGGTCGCCGACCCTCAGGAAGATCAGGGATTCCTTCAAACGGCCTTGAACGCGACGCGGCGATCCGCCCCGTTGTTCACCGCCCCCGTGGCCGCCTTCGCGGCGGCGAGCCTCCTGAGCGACATCGGGCACGAGATGGCTACCGCCGTCTTCCCGATCCTCATCGGGACCCTCGGCCTCGGGGCCGCCACGCTCGGGCTGATAGAGGGGGCGGCGGACCTCCTGAACGGCCTCGCCAGGATGTGGGGCGGATGGCTTTGCCAGCGCCTCCCGCGGAAGAAGGGGGCCGCCGCGTTCGGCTACTTCCTCACCGCCGCCGCCACCGGCGCGTGCGCGCTGGCCCGGGGGGCGTGGGGCCTCCTCGCCCTTCGATCGCTGGCGTGGGCAGGCAGGGGATACCGCGCCCCGCTGCGCGACTTCCTCATCTCCGACGCCGTTCCGGCG
>CALLYX010000009.1 GCA_937858775.1 uncultured bacterium
GATCACTCGCTATCCGAAGGGGCTCGCGGACGCGCTCCGGAAGCTCGACGCCGACACCGACCCGCTCGAGGCGGCGAACAAGGCCACCGCCCACATGTACATCGTCAACCCGCTGAAGGGGCAGGGGGGGATGGTGAACCGGCTCTTCTCCACGCACCCGCCGATAGGGGAGAGGATCAGGGCGCTCGAGCGGATGTAGCGCAAGGGGCGGCGACGGTTGCCCGGGCGCAAATGCCGGCCGGGCGGGGGGCGCGCAATCCCGAGGGGAAGGGCAGGGCGTCGGGCCTTCGCCGGCGGGCAGTCATCCGTGATCCGGTTTTCGTCCTTTGCCGCTCACGCGAAGCGGGGGGGGGCGCCATTTCGCGCGGAGGATGCCGATGAAAGGGCTCACGATTGAGCGTATCGCCGTGCACCGCGACGGGCGCGGCGTGCTTTTCGAACCGATCGGGGCGGAGGCGCTCGCCTCCGGGGCGCTCCGGAACGTCCACGTGGCGACCATGGCCCCGGGCGCCGTCCGCGGCGGTCACCGCCACCTCGGCGCCACGGAGCAGTTCTGCTTCTGCGGCGAAATCGCCTTTATCGCGCAGGATCCGCTGGGGAACCGCGAGAAGTTCGAATTCACCCCGGACGAGTGCGTGCGCATCACGATCGCACCCGGCATCGCGCACGCCGCGGTCAACACGGGGACGAAGGAGACGTTCTTCGTCTGCTTCAGCGACAAGGCGGCGGGAACGGACCCGCAGGAAAAGGTGGCGCTCGTGTGAGTGCGCGGGCGTGACGGCGCGCCGGCGCCGGCATGCGGAGCAGCGCGCGCCCGAACAAGGAAAGACAACGTGCGCATCGCGGACAGGGTGAAGCAGGTCGACGTCTCAGGGATCCGGGAGGCGTTCGAGCTCGCCCGGAAGATGAAGGACCCGGTGAACCTCAGCATCGGGCAACCCGACTTCGACGTCCCGTCGGAGGTCAAGGAGGCGGCGATCCGCGCCATCCGCGACGGACACAACCGGTATACGCTCACGCAGGGGATCGACGAGCTCAAGGCGGAGATCCGGCGCAGGCTCGAGGGGGAGAAGGGCTATTCGCCCGAGGAGGTGATGGTGACCTCCGGGGCCGCCGGCGGCATCGCCCTCGCCTTTCTCGTACTTCTCAACCCCGGCGACCGGGTGCTTATCCCGGATCCGTACTTCGTCATCTACAAGCACCTCTGCCGCCTCGTCCACGCCGAGCCGGTTTGCGTGGACACCTACCCCGATTTTCTCGTCACGCCGCGGCGCCTGGAGCGCGCCATGGGGAAGGGGGCCGCGCTCGTCGTGCTCAACACCCCCAACAATCCCACCGGGCGCATCCTCCGGGGGGACACGCTCAGGGAGATAGCCGACATGGCCGCGGGGGCGGGGGCGCAGATCCTCTCCGACGAGGTGTACGATTTCTTCGCCTACGACAGCCCGCACGAAAGCATGGGGGCGGTCTCCGGGGACGCGCTGGTCGTCGGCGGATTCTCCAAGTCGTTCGGAATGCCCGGTTGGCGTGTCGGTTACGCAGCCGGGCCCGGGCAGGTGCTGGCCGAGATGGCCAAGATCCAGCAGTACTCGTTCATCTGCGCCCCCGCGCCGCTCCAGCACGGCGTCGTGCGCGCCTACCGCCTCCAGATGAGCGCGACGCTGGACGCGTACCGTCGCAAGCGGGACCTGGTATGCAAGGGGCTGGCGGAGAGATACCGCTTCGTATGCCCCGAGGGCGCCTTCTACCTCTTCCCCGAGGCGCCTGGAGGGAGCGGTACCGAGTTCGCGAGGGCGGCGGTCGAGAAGAATCTAATCATCGTACCGGGCTCGGTTTTTTCCGAGCGCGACACCCATTTCAGGCTATCCTTCGCCGCGCCGGACGAGACGCTGCGGCGGGGGGTTGAGATCCTGAACGAGATGGCGTGAGCGCCCGGGACGCGGTTCCGCCGCCGCCCCATTTCTTGAACCGCCCGGGGCCATGCCGGATTGAAGACCGGCCGGAAGCGCCGCCCCTCCTTGGAACAGTAGCGCACCCTGAAGGGTGCGCTACGGGTGGGATGGTACGAGAGGCCGGCACAGGCGTGCGGCTTCCTTTTTTGTCCGGCGGCGGGGTTTTCGCAAGGGGCGAGCAATAGGCGGTGGCGCAGGCGATATAACGCCCTTTTTCATCTCTGCGGCCTTCCTGCGGTGTCCTTTTTTGCGATTGACCCGATTCTTGCCGATGTGGTATAGATTCCATGTGTTTTAGAGACGGCCATAGGGCCGAGAGAGGAGAGGATATGGGAACGATCCTTTTTATCCTGGCGAGGTTGATCGGGAAGATCGACGCGCCCAATGACCTGATGATACTCTGTTTTCTCATCTCTCTCGACAGCATCGCCCTTGCGAGCTTCCTGAAGAAGGAGTAGCGGAAGGGGACGCGCGGCGCAGCCGCAACGGCGCGTCGCGCTATTTGTGGATTGCGCAGGACGATGCACGGCGCTGGGCCTCCGGACGCCCTGCGCCAAGCTGTAGCAACGCCTTCCTCTCGGACGACGCGTCATCGCAGCAGCACGCCGGGGTCGCATGCGCCCGTAGCTCAATTGGATAGAGCGTTGGCCTCCGGAGCCAAAGGTTGGGCGTTCGAACCGCCCCGGGCGCGCCATTCCCACGTCCCGCGCCATACGGCGAGGGGATCCCAATGAACAGGAAAGACGGAAGGGGGCGCGACGAACTCAGGCCGGTGAAGATCACGCCGGATTTCGTCAAATATCCGCCCGGGTCCGTCATGGTCGAGTTCGGGGACACCAAGATCCTCTGCGCCGCCTCGGTGGAGAACGTGCAACCCCGTTGGATGCGCGATCAGAAGAAGCCGGGCGGGTGGATCACCTGCGAGTACTCCATGATGCCGTTCTCCTCGCCTGAACGGATGGTGCGGGAGGCCACACGGGGCAAGATCGGCGGCAGGACGCACGAGATTCAGCGGATGATCGGGAGGGCGCTCAGGGCGGTGGTGGACCTCGAACGCCTGGGGGCCCGCACCTTCTGGATCGACTGCGAGGTGTTGCAGGCGGATGGCGGGACGAGGACCGCCGCCGTCACGGGGGGCTACGTGGCCCTCCAGCTCGCCATGCGAAGGCTTGCGGCGGAAGGGCTCATGGACGGAAACCCGGTGCGCGAGGCGCTCGCGGCGGTGAGCGTCGGCAAGGTGGACGGCGAGATACTCCTCGATCTCGACTACGAGGAGGATTGCAGGGCGCAGGTGGACATGAACTTCGTTGCGACTGAGGGGGGGCGGTTCATCGAGGTGCAGGGGACCGCCGAATCCGATCCGTTTACCGAGGCGGAGATGACGGCCATGACGGCGGCGGCGCGCGCCGGAATAGCGGCGCTTATCGAGTCCCAGTACGCGGCGCTGGGGGGCAGGCGGTGAACGAAATCGTGCTCGCCACCGGCAACAGGGACAAGGTGCGAGAGTTCAGGGGGATGCTATCCCGATCGGGTCTCGACCTCTCCGTTCTCTGCCTTGCCGATTTTCCTTCCCTTCCCCCGGTCCCCGAAAACGGGAAGACCTTCAGCGAGAACGCATCCAGGAAGGCCCTTCTCACCGCCAGGGCGACGGGCAAGCTCGCGCTTGGGGACGATTCCGGGATAGAGGTCGACGCCCTCGCCGGCCGGCCGGGGATCTACTCCGCACGTTTCGCCGGCGAGCGCGCCACCGACAAGGATAACAACGATAAGCTCCTGGCCCTTCTCCGCAACGTGCCCGAACGCAGGCGCCAGGCCCGTTTCGTCTGTCTTATCGCCCTTGCGAATCCCGAGAAGATCATCGACATCGCCGAGGGGAGCTGCGCCGGGACGATCGTCATGAAACCGAGGGGGAGCGGGGGGTTCGGCTACGATCCGCTCTTCCAGCCGATCGAGTATCAGAAGACGTTCGCCGAGCTTCCCCCGGACGTGAAGAACAGGATCAGCCACAGGGCGCGCGCCTTCGAGAAGGCGCTGATGATGCTCGAGAAGTATCTCTACAAGGCCGAGGCGGAGCGCGCCGGCGCAGTCGATTGACGGGGCGTCGGGACCGCAGGATGCCGCATGATGAACACCGACGAAGTGACACTGCTGGCACTGCGCGTCAAGGCGCTGGTTGAGGAGACGATGAACGTCCGGGACGCGGCGATCGGCCGGCGGGGGATCGTCTTCCGCGGGACCTTCAGCCTTCCGGCGGGGGAAGCGATCGCGGAGCTGCGCGCGCGGCTGGGTTCCTCGGGCCTCCTGCCCTTCGTGTCCCGTCACGGCGAGGAGTTCGAGGTGCGCGTGGTGCGGGATGCCGCCCCGTCCCCGTCCAACCCGCTCGTCAACATCCTCCTTTTCGCCCTCACCGTATGCTCGACGCTCGTGGTGGGGGCCGCGAACGCCGGCGTGGATATCATCGCCCGCCCGGAGCGCTTCGCGGCCGGCATTCCGTTCGCGGCGAGCCTCCTCGCCATCCTCATTGTCCACGAGTTCGGGCATTACCTGATGGCGGCGTTTCACGGCGTCGAGGCGACCCTCCCATATTTTATCCCGGCGCCCACCGCCATCGGTACGCTCGGCGCCGTGATCAAGACCAAGTCCTCCATTCCCGACAGGAAGGCGCTGCTCGACATCGGGGTCGCGGGGCCGATCTGCGGCTTCGCGGTGGCCCTCGTCGCGCTCGGGGTGGGGCTTTCGCTGTCGGAGGCGGTGGATATCGCCCCCCTCCTCGGGGCGGGGCGTGTCGAGCAGTACGGCGATTCCATCATAGTGAAGCTGATGACGCGCCTGGTAAAAGGGCGCCTTGCCCCGGGACAGGACGTCATCCTCCATCCCGTCGCCTTCGCGGGGTGGGTGGGCATGCTCGTCACGGCGTTCAACCTGATGCCCGTCGGGCAGCTCGACGGCGGGCATGTCGCCTACGCGCTCGCGGGGCGGGCGCACGCGGCGATCGCGCGCTTCGTGCTCGCCTGCCTCATCGCGCTCGGCCTGGTCTGGTGGCCGTGGTGGATATGGGTGCTCCTCATAATGGTCCTCGGCACCGGGCACGCCCCGCCGCTCGACGACGTGACGCCGCTCAACCGCGGGCGCATCCTGCTGGCGATCGCGGCGGCGGCCGTATTCGCCCTCTGCTTCGTGCCGGTGCCCGTTTCGACCGGATGGTAGGCCCCCCGCGGAGGGTTCTTTTCGACATGAACTCGATGAACGACGGCGACCGCGTCTTTCTCCGCAAGTTGTGCGCGGGGATGGCGCCTCCCGAGAAGGCGCGCTGGCGCCGCGTCTTCGACGCGGTGGCCTCCATGCCCAAGGCGGACCTGCATTGCCATCTCGCCGGATCGATGCGGCCTTCGACCCTGAAGGACCTGGCCCGCACCGTTCCGGCCCTCGACTGGAGTTATTGCGACGCGGGGTTCGGCCGCCCAGTAGCCCGCTTGATCTCCGAGGGGACGATGGGGGAGGTGACCCGGCTGCTCGAGTACAGGAAATCCCGCGGGAGCCTGTCCGACTACATGCTCGCGTACTCCCTGCCGAAGACCGTGCTCGCCACGGAGCAGGCCCTCGAGCGCGTCCTCTTCGAGGTCTGCGAAGACGCGTGGCTCGAGGGTGTGCGCTACCTTGAGATCCGGTTCAACCCGCGGATGCTGACAGGAAGCATCAAGATCCGGCCCTACATTAGGGCGCTCGCCCGCGGGCTCGATAGCGCGCGGGAACGGTATCCGGACCTCGAGGCGGTCCTGCTCCTCTCGCTCGTCAAGGATTACGATTCGGCGGTGGTCGAGGATATCGTCAGGGAGACGCTGGAAGAGAACGCGCGCGGGGCGGTGGGGGGGCGGGTTGCCGGGGTGGACAGCGCCGGGAATGAGATCGGCTTTTCGGCCGCGAGGCACGCGAGGGCGTTCGAGATGGCCAGGGGGGCCGGGCTCGCGGTGGTCTGCCACGCGGGAGAGGCGTTCGATGCGGTCGAGGACGGAATCGCCATGATCGAGGACGCGATAGCGTTGCTCGGGGCCAGACGGATCGGCCACGGCCTGGCGGCGGGCCTGGGGGCCGCCGGCCTGGTCGGGACCGCGGACGCGCGGGGGGGGCGTTACACGGCTGCGCGCGTGAAGAAGATCGAAGAGCGCCAGCGCGCCTTGCGGAAAATGCTCCGGGAGGAGAATATCCCCGTGGAGGTGTGCCCGTCGAGCAATCTGCACACGGGCAACCTTGGGTCCCTCGCGGAGCATCCGATCCGCGTCTTTCTAGCCGAGGGAGTGCCGGTGGCGATCTGCACGGACAACCGCTGGATCTCGCACACGAAGCTCTCCTGGGAGGTCGTCAGGACGGCGCGGGCGCTCGGCCTCGAACTACCGCAGGTCGAGGCGCTCGTGCGGGCGCCGTTCGAATACCGCCTTGCGCGCCTTGTGCGCGGCTGATCCCGGTCCCGCCATCCGCCGCCGCGGCTCACTTGTAGAGGTAAAGGTCTTTCTCCTGATACTCCCTGATCTTCAGCCGAGGGTATACGTATACGCCGTCGTCGCCCACGGTGCCGCGCAGCTCGATCGGGACCTTCCCCCCGGCGTACGCCCCGCCCTTTTCCACCAGCTTCCGGTAGGCGGCCTCCTCGGCGAACGCCATGAGACGCTTATAAGTCGGGTAGTCGATGTCGACCGTTTCTTCCCGCTCGCCCTTCCCGTCGGCGTAGATGAGCGTGATCTTGCCCCGCTGCGTAGAGACGATCCCCTTGGGCGAGAGCTCGTCGTTCTCCTGGTCGCCGTCCAGAAGGTGCGGCCCCAGGTGGAGGGCGGTGAGCGAGAAAACGACCGGGTTCTCGGCAAGGGTCTGCTTGTCGATTGAGAAGATCGGTTCTTTTGTTTTCTCCAGCAACGCGATCCGCTCCAGCGCCTTGGGCGCCGCAGCCGTCCCCGGGTACTCGTCCAGGACATTCTCGTAGCAGCGGATCTTCTCCTCGGCGCTTTCCGTCGCCTCGGCGAAATCGAGCTGCTGCCCGGCGGCCTTCTCGCGCATCTTCGCGATCTGCTTTTCCGTGACCTTCCCGCTTTTTGAGTAATGATAGACGGCCTTTGCCAGGTTCTGCTTCCGCGCGTATGCCTTCGCGATGGTCAAATGCACATCGGGGGCCGCGGGGGAATCCGGGTAGCGGCGGAGGAAGGCGACGCCGTTGTCGATGATCTCCTGCTCGGAGACGGGGGCCTGTAGGATCGAGCTTGCCCCGCGAATGCCGAGCGCCATGAAGTTGAATGTCGCGAGGCTTTGGAGCGCCTGCAGCCCCTGCATGATGACGCGCGACGTGCCGAGGATGACGTTCGATTTGACGAACTCGTTCCCGAGGGCCACGTACTTCGCCGTGTCCTCCATGTGCTGTTTCTTGGATTGCTCGAAGGCGGAGTGTGGGTTGTATTCCGGATCGGCCAGGTAAGCTGCGGCGCGGCGGCCGATATGTGTCCGGCCGTAGCGGGAGGCGAGTTCCTTCATGAGGGAGTGCGCCTTGTCGTGCGCCCCCTTCATGTCGTGGGCGACGGCGATCGCGTAGCGGGCCGATGGCGCGAAGGGGCTTTGAGGGTGCGCCAGAAGCAGCTCCTCCGCCTCGAAGATCACGAGCTCCGGGGAGCCCGCGGCGGCGGCGTAGAGGAGGCGGTCGTAGGCGCGCGCGTCCTCCCCGTCGGCGGCCGCTCCGGCCCTGGGGGCCGGGCGGAGCGTCCTCTCCTTCAGGGCGTTGAGTTCCGCTTCGAGTTCCCGCGCCTGCGCGAGCCCCTTTTCCGCCGCTGCGTCTCCGGGGGCGTAGGCGAGGGCGTTCTTGAAATGCTGCTGCGCCTGCCAGTAGTTTCCCTTTGCCAGTTCGGCGCGCGCGAGCTCGGTCTCGCGCGCGAGGAGGGTCGAGAGGCGCTTCCGGTCGAGGCTGGTAACCTTCCGCTGCAGGAGTTCCGCCTTGTCGCTGTCCGGGTACTTATCCAGAAAACGCCGGTACAAGACAAGGGCTTTCTTCTCCTCGACGCTCAGTTCGGTCAGCTTGTCGACGTTGAGGAGGGTCGCCACGCCGGCGTCGATCAGGGCCGGGAAGTAACCGACCGCGACGAGACTAAGGGGGCGGACGAAGGTGTTGAAGATGAAGGCGAAGCGATTATAGCGGTCGGCGATCAGGAGGGAGTCCGCGCTCCGGGCCTCGTCGTCGAGGCGGCGGACGACCCGCTCGCGGAGCCCCGGGTCGGGCCCCTCCTTCAGGATGCCGCGCTGGGCCTTGATGAACTCGTCCTGGTCGCCTATCGTGCTCACCATCAAGTCAAGGATGTTGTCGCTCAGGCCGGTGGTGGGGGCCTTGCGGGATTTCATGTAGGCGTCCATCCCCTTGAAGAACAGGTACTCCTTCTCGAGGGCCTCGGAATCCCGAAGGTAGGCGAATGCTATCGCGCGTTCGACGTGTTGCTCTATGTCGGAGGGCGAGCGCGCGCCCTGGAACTGGACGGGCCCCGGGCTCAGGCCCTCGTCCGCGGCGGACGTGGGGGAAGGCGGCGGGGAGTCGGTCGCGCCCCCGGCGCGCTCCGCGGCGCCTGAGGGCGGGGATTCGGGCGCGCCGGCATCCTGCGGCCCGCAGAGGGACGGGGCCGCGCCGAGCGCCGCGGCGATGGCGAGGGATGCGGCCCAGGCTGTGACGGGCCCGATCGGCCGGTTCCGGTTCATTCGCTCTCGCCCTGTATCTTGGCGACGTAGGCGTTGAACGCCTGGAGCTTGCCGAGGGCCTGCACCTTCTCCTCGGCGCCGTCCTTCTGCGCCACAAGGCTGTAGAGGCGTATGGCCGCGTCCGCGGACTTGTTGAACGTCGCCATGTCGAAGTCGAGGCTGCGAGGATCCTTATCCTGGGCGTACCGCTTGGTCAGAAGCGCGCAGAAGTCGGCCCAGTTGAGATAGTGGAGGTTGATGTTTTTGCTCTGGGCGTGCTTGATGGTGAGTTGGCGGAACAGGTTCAAGGCGTTCTCGGCGCCGTTCTTGATGATCAGGTAATTCTGAGCGACGAACTCCGCCAGGTGCTGCTCCGTTTTCTCCTCGTCCTCGACGGCGAGCCACTCGTAGGGGGTGCCCCTGGCCTCCTTGACGAAGTTGCGCCACGCGTCGAGCTTGAACTCCATCTCGGTAAGGTAGTCCCCCACGTTGTTTTTTTCGATCCGGTAACCGGCGAGGTCGTTGAACTTCTCCATGTACGGGAGCTTCGCCCGGGCCTTTTCCTTCAGGGGGGAGTCGCTCTCGGCGACCGCCCTGAACGCCTTGAGCGCACCGTCGTAGTCGTGGAGCCGCTCCATGCATATCCCCTTGCTGTACGAAACGACGTCCGTCATGCGGCGGGGGTAGATCTTTTCGTAGTTCAGCAGGCGGATGAGGCTCGCCTTGTAGAGGTTCTGCCCGCTCGGATCCCTCGGGGCGGGGAATCGGTAGGTGTTGTCGTTGGCGTGGCGTTGTATGTCGCTTGTGATCTCAAGAAGGTTCTCGTAAGGTTCGTAGCGGCCGTCGGCCACGGGCCTGGGGGGGGACGCGCATCCAGCGCACAGCCCGAAGGCGAGCGCGGCGGCGAGCGCTCGGAAGGCCCCTCGTCGGCGCGTGGGCCTGGGATGGGCGGCGGCGGAGACACGCAGGGCGCTCATGGCAATTGCACTAGTCTAGCGCATCATTGGGGCGGCGGCAAGGGGGGCGCTGCGGTTCGGAATGGCGGGTAGGGCGGGGCGCGGATGCATCCGGGGCCCGTTATACGCCATCCGATGCGCGGCGGGAGGCGCCGTGCCGCATCGATTTACAGCCGCATCGATTTTCGGTTACTCAACGGCTCGCGATGGGATATACTGTCGCCGCCGGCCGACCCTTCCGAGGGACGCCGCGAGCGCGCGCGGCATGGGCGCCCCGGCACCCCGCGCCATGGAGTCCCGCACGGGGGGAGGGCGTTACCGCAATGATCTCCCGGATCATGGTGGTGGACGACGACGCGGATATCCGCGAAATCCTCGTCGAGCACCTGGAGGGCCTCGGCTACGCCGTACGGGGCGTCCCCGGGGCGGAGGAGGCGCGGGCCGAAATCGGCGGGGCATACGATCTCGCCATCGTGGACCTGATCCTCCGCGATGAGAGCGGCGTCGACCTGCTCCGCCGCATAAAGAGCGCCTCCCCCCGCACTGAAGTCATCATCATCACCGGTTACGCGACCCTCGATTCGGCGCTCAAGGCCCTTGAATGCGGCGCTTTCGGCTATCTGCGGAAACCGTTCGACCTGAAAGAGCTTTCCCACACCGTGGCGGGGGCTTTCGACAAGATACGGCTGCGCGACGCAAACGAAAGGCTCCTCGCCGAGATCGTCGAATCGAAGAAAAGACTCGAGGATCTCGCCCAAGGCCTCGAGGCGAAGATCGTTCGCCGGACGCAGGAGTTGAACGCATCCCGGGAGGAGGCGGAGCGAAAGGCGCGGCAGCTCGCCACCATCAACGAAATCACCAACGCCCTGGGCTCTAGTCTCGAGATGGACGAGGTCCTCCGCGTCGTGAGCAGGGAGATCCGCAAGCTCGTCCCTTTCGACCGGGCCAGCATAGCGATGATCGACGACGGCAGGTGCTTCAGCAAGGTCTATTTCATGGAGCCCCGTTCCGGGGGGCGGATTGAGACGGTCCTGCCCCTGAACAGGACCGGGATCGAATGGGTGGTGAGGGAGAAGAAGCCGCTCATCAGGGGCGACCTTCACTCGGAAGGGACGTTCGCCGAGGATCCGTTCATTCGCGCCACCGGCATGAAGTCGGGGATCGTCATTCCCCTGCTCTACCGGGGCGAAGTGACCGGGACGCTGAACCTGGGCAGCGCCCGAGAGAACACCTACGCGAAAGAGCACGAGGGGATATTGCGCCAGATCGCGGGCCAGGTCGCGGTCGCTATGGAGAACGCCCGGCTCTATAGGGAGCTCAAGCAGTACAGCGATACGCTGGAATCCAGGGTCGCCGAGCGGACTGCCGAACTCCGGAAGAAGCTGGCGGAGCTCAAGGAGGCGCAGGAGAGCCTGATACGGTCCGAGAAGCTCGCGGCGACGTCAAAACTGATCGCCGGCGTGGCGCACGAGATCAGAAACCCCCTGAACTCCATGTCGTTCGCGACCGCCAATATCGGGAAGGCCCTTTCAATGGGGGATATCGGCGCGGCGCGCGACCTGTGCGGCGAGAGCATTTCCATCCTCAAGTCTGACATCGTCCGCCTGAAGGAGATGGTGGACAAGTTCATGGCCTTCACCAAGCCGGTGTCCGTGGCGCTCGAGGACACGGATCTGAACGAGCTCATCCGCGGCGTGGCCCGCGGGGTCAGGGTACTGGTCGAAGAAGGGGGGATCGAACTGCGGGAGCGCTACGGGGAGGGGATTCCAGCGCTGAGGATTGAACGCGTCGCGTTTCACAACGCGATCCTCAACCTGCTGCTGAACGCGCGGGACGCGACCGGGCCCGGCGGCCGGATCGAGGTGCGCACCGCGCTGCGCGGCGGCCGCGTCTGCGTGGAGGTGGAGGACGACGGGGCGGGCATTCCCGATGAGATCAAGGGCAAGGTCTTCGACATCTTCTTCACCACGAAACCGCAAGGGGCCGGCCTCGGGCTCTCCCAGGTGTATCGCACCGTCGAGAGCCACAAGGGGACGATCAGCGTACGGAGCGAGGCCGGTAAGGGCTCGGCGTTCCTCATCGAGCTGCCGCGCTCATAGGAGATGGGCATGGAGCAGATCTCCATCCTGCTGCTGGACGACGACGAAAACACGCGCAGGGGCCTCTCCAGCTTCCTTCGGATTCAGGGATACACGGTGAAGACTGCGGCAACCCCTTCCGAAGCGCTCGCCGAGCTCGAACAGGGTGGAATTGATCTTCTTCTGACGGATGTCAGGATGCATGAGATGGACGGCATCCGGCTGACGCAGAAGGCGATCGGGCTCTTCCCCGATGTCACGGTCGTGATCATGACGGCGTACGGGAACGTCAAAGACGCCGTCGCCGCGATGCGGGCCGGGGCGTTCGACTACTTGACGAAACCGCTGGACCAGGATGAGTTGCTCGTAGTGCTACGAAAGGCCGCCGACCACGCCTCGCTGATCACCGAGGTCCGTTCGCTGCGTAAGGGTGTAGGGCCGGCGTCCCCGTACGAGGGGCTCGTGGGCGGCAGCGAGGAGATGCGGGAGGTGTTCAGATTCATAGCGAACGCCGCGGCGAGCGACTCGAGCGTGATCATCACCGGCGAGACCGGGAGCGGAAAGGAGATGGTGGCCCGGGCGATCCACGCGCACGGTTCGAGAAGAGACCATCCGATGATCGCGGTGAGCTGCGGGGCCCTGCCGGAGGCGCTGATCGAGAGCGAGCTCTTCGGGCATGTCAAGGGGGCGTTCACGGGGGCGGTTTCCGGCCGGACGGGAAAGATCCGGTCCGCGGACGGAGGGACGCTGTTCCTCGACGAGATCGCCACGCTCACCCCATCGTCCCAGGTCAAGCTGCTCCGCGTTCTCGAAGAGAGAAAATTCGAACCCCTGGGGGGAGACTCGACCATAGGGGTGGATATAAGGATAATCGCGGCGACCAACGAGGATCTTGGCAGGGCGGTGAGGGAGGGGAGATTCCGCAAGGACCTTTTCTACCGTCTCAATGTCCTGCACCTGGAGCTGCCGCCCCTGCGAAGCCGCAGGGAGGATATCCCGCTCCTCGTGAGACATATTCTAGAGAAGCTGGGACGAGGTTCGTTGCGTGTCTCTTCGGGGGCGATGAACATGCTGATCCGCCATGAATGGCCCGGGAATGTCCGGGAACTCGAGAACGCGATAGAGAGCGCCGTTGCTTCCATGCGGGGTGATCGCCTGTCGGTGGAGCATCTTCCAGCCGCGCTTGGGACGCCGGAAAAAGCATGGGCGATGCGCCTGAGCGAAAAGGTGGATTTCTTCGAAAAACAGCTCATTTTGGAAAAACTCAAGGAAACGGACGGCAACATCACACGCGCGGCGCGCGACCTCGGTTGCCCGCTCCGCTCTTTCCGCAGGAAGCTGGAGCGTTATTCCATCCGGCATAAATCGTTCAAACGCCCCTTGAAAACGTAGTCGCTTCTCCCATACGGCGGTTCGGCCAAGCCGTTTTCGGCAACAGTCCCGCCCATGGCCGCGGCGGTTTCGGGTATCGGCCGCTCCCCCTTTGAAGGCAACCGTTGCATTCCGTCTTGCGCAGCGGCGGAACTATCCGCCGCGGACTTCGCCATCCTCTTCGGGGCGGGGGTCGTCTAAAGCCGATTTTTGAGTCCTGGCTTCCATACCGTTACATCTTCCGCGAGTCGATGATTCAATCTCCGTTCAATGTTGGACGGCAGAGATTGTGCGCACGATTTACTCTAAAAGAAAGCCATTACGGCATTATTTTGCCTCCTGATCTGCCGGCTCTATGCCGGTTATGGCACGCTGTGAATAGCTTGCCGAAGGACATGGTTGTATCACCCTTGTTTGCAGGAAGTTGCGATCTGAATTGAGCGAGTATATTGGTACGCCGCTTGCATGTGTTCGTTCGCGAGAAGCGGGCGGAACTGGATCCGTATGGAAAAGAAGATTCTCGTAGTGGACGATGCGGTAAATATTAGGCGCTCATTCTGCCGGATGCTCGAACTGGCGGGTTATCGGACTGCCGAAGCTTCGAATGGAGAGGAGGCGATCGAGGCGGTCGGAGTGGGCGGAGTCGGGCTTGTTCTCATGGATATTGTGATGCCGGGCATGAGCGGGATTGAGGCTACGCGACGGATCAAGTCGCAGCACGTTGACAAACCGGTGATCCTGATGAGCGGTTATCTCGGCCGACAGGATATCAGCGAGCTGCCCGAGGGCGTACGGACGGTGCTCCGGAAACCGATTGAGGCCGAGGAACTGATGGCGGTCTTGGAAAAGGAATTGCCGCCTGTTTTGGGCGAAATCAAGGTGGAGCGGCAATGAACGGCCCGCTCAAACGGATCATATTGGCCGTCTGCCTGTTCGGCGCCGCGGGATTTGCGTCGCCGGTTTTCGGACAGGAGATCCCCCCCGTGCAGGATCCCCCGGTCACCCGCAAAGCGACTCCAACGAAGAAGCCGACCAAAACGCCGATTCCACCAACGCCGACACGCACCCCGACAAGTACGCGGACGCCCACAAACACACCGACCGTCACGCCTACCCGGACCCCGACGATCACCCCGACGCCGACACGCACCCCGACAAGTACGCGGACGCCCACTGAGACCCCGACCCGCACCCCGACCGGCGCTCCGACGTTTACAGCGGCGCCCACGTGCGGCGACGACGAGTATGAGCCGGATAACAGCCACGCGCACGCGACGATCATCGAGGCGGGGGGGGCGGCTCAACTGCACAACAACACCAACCCCGCGATGGAAGAGGATTGGTTGACATTCAGAGCGGCCGCCGGCCAGAGATACGTCATACGAACGCAACTGCTCGACGACATCAACCAGGGAGATAGCGCGGCCAATGACACCATGCTTTTTCTGTACGATACGGACGGGGTTACTGAGCTCGCCTTCAACGACGATGTCGGATACGCCACATGGTATAACGGCTACTACTACTACCGCGAGAGCATCATAACGTGGGTCGCACCGGCGGACGGTTGGTACTATGTGCGTGAACTGCAGTGGGGGCCGCCGGCGGGCCATGCAATCAGGGATTGCCATCATTATTTGATCTGGATAGAGGGTTTTACCCCGCACACGCCAACGCCCACATTGACGCCGTCGCCGACGCCCGCACCTACTGACACGCCCACAGAGACACCCACGCCTACTGACACGCCCACGGAGACACCCACACCGACTCAGACACCCACAGAGACACCCACACCGACTCAGACGCCTACAGAGACGCCGACGCCTACTGACACACCTACATTGACGCCGACGGCGACTCAGACAGCCACAGAGACACCTATACCTACTGACACACCTACATTGACGCCGACGGCGACTCAGACGCCCACAGAGACACCTACACCAACTGACACGCCAACAGAGACACCTACGCCGACTCAGACGCCTACTGAAACACTGACACCTACCGATACGCCCACAGAGACGCCCACACCGACTGACACGCCTACAGAGACACCCACGCCGACTGACACTCCTACAGAGACGCCCACAGCGACTCAGACACCCACAGAGACACCTACACCAACTGACACGCCAACAGAGACACCTACGCCGACTCAGACGCCTACTGAAACACCGACACCTACCGATACGCCCACAGAGACGCCCACACCGACTGACACGCCTACAGAGACACCCACGCCTACCGATACGCCAACAGAGACACCCACACCAACTGACACGCCAACAGAGACACCCACGCCGACTGACACGCCCACAGAGACACCCACGCCGACTGACACGCCCACAGAGACGCCTACGCCGACTGACACGCCTACAGAGACACCCACGCCGACTGACACGCCCACAGAGACACCTATACCTACTGACACACCTACATTGACGCCGACGGCGACTCAGACGCCAACAGAGACACCCACACCGACTGACACGCCAACAGAGACACCGACGCCTACTGACACACCCACAGAGACACCCACAGCGACTCAGACAGCCACAGAGACGCCCACACCAACTGACACGCCCACATTGACGCCGTCGCCGACGCCGACATCGCCTGTCGGTGATGTATTCGAATCGCCTATCCTGGTTCCTGCGCACTTTAGCGAAACCGGCAACAGTTGCGGTTTTAGCGACAACTACACTCGGTATGGAGATTGCAAGGTCATAGAATCCGGTCCTGATGTCGTCTATTCGTTTGCTATTCCGAACGCGGCGATACTCCAGATCGCGCTCAGCGAATTGTCCAGGGATCTCGATCTGTATCTCTGTAACGGTCCTGCCGCCGAGCACTGTGTCGCCTACAGCATCAGATCGGGAACAAACGATGAAAATATTGATGTGGAGGCGGAGGCGGGAACGTATTATTTGGTTGTGGATGGCTATGACGGCGCGTGCGGGCACTATCGTTTGGATATTTCCACGTCTGCCCCGACTGAGACGCCGACGGTAACGCCCACGGTGACGCAGTCGCCGACGGCCACTCCCTCCCCGACGGAGACGCCGGGTCCTACGGATACGCCCACCGATACGCCGACGGTCACTCCCACGCCGACGATCACGCCCACGGAGACGCCGTGTCATGACGCGCTGGAAATCGGAGAGATAACTGATCTCCACATCGCGGTTCCGCGCTCGTCTATCGGCGGTGGGTGGTTCTACTACATCGGGCAGGCGGACGATATCTACGGGAAGCATCTCGGAACCGTGGGAGACAATGAAAATGACTTCTACCCCGGTTCCGCGTATCCGCCGCGCGCCGTCGGGGTGTGGGTGGGGCGCGACAGCGAGGATATCGCGATAGAGGCCGGCGACCACGTGACCGTGGTGCACGACGGCGGGGTGACGACTCGGATCTACTTCCCGTCCGTCCGGGGTGACGTGGAACTGTACGTGGGATCGGACGGTTCGACATACTGGGACAGGGGGCTCTGCGACCTGGCGCAAGCCGCCGCGTCCCCCACGCCGACGGCCACTCCCTCTCCGACCGAGACGCCGAGTCCTACGGATACGCCCACCGATACGCCGACGGTCACTCCCACGCCGACGATCATGCCCACGGAGACGCCGTGTCATGACGCGCTGGAAATCGGAGAGATAACTGATCTCCACATCGCGGTTCCGCGCTCGTCTATCGGCGGTGGGTGGTTCTACTACATCGGGCAGGCGGACGATATCTAC
>CALLYX010000010.1 GCA_937858775.1 uncultured bacterium
GTGCGGACTTGCGTTAGTCGCCACCCTCGCCGTCACAGCCGGCCGCTGGATCGTGCAACACGTTCCGCTGCGGATCGTTCAGCGCGTCGCGGGCCTTCTGTTCATCGCGTTTGCAGTGTTCACCGCAGTGGCCACACTCGTCTAAAGGTTTTCGCCTGAAACCTCGCTGAGACATTGCTCGCGTACATTGTGCGGGTGGATCACCTGTCGCGCCGCTCAATGCTTGCGGCCGGTGTGGTGCTGTTGGCGGGTTGTAAGACGACTACCACCTATATGGCGACGGGCGATACCAGTCCAGACACTTCGCCAATCGACGACACGATCACCCCTGATCGAGAGCCGTTTGACTCGATTGCAATGGTCGGCGACTCGATTACAGATGGCAGTAGCTCGGAGTTGCGCGACGCACTCAACGACATGGGTATCGACGACGACGACATCGTCATTGACGGCGAGACGATGACCCGCACCTACGACCACGACGACTCCGGCAACGTGGTCCGCAAGGTCGACCGCAACGGCCGCGTGACGGTTTTTGTCTACGACCCGTCCGGCCGGATGACGGAAGAGATCTGGTACACCTCGGCCGCCGACGCCGATGGCGATGTTAATCGTCTCAACACGATCACCTGGACCTACGACGAGGCTGGCAATCTGACCTCGGTCGCCGACAATTCGTCGTGCTACGTGTATGCGTACGATGCCCAGGGCCGCGTGCTCAGCCAGTCCGTTATGCCCATCGGCGGCCCGGTCACGGTTTTGACCATCGGCTACGGCGCGCGCGACGACGCTCTGCCCGTCTCGCTCTCGGCGACGGTCGATGGCGTGGCCGACTTCCTCACCAGCTTCGAGTACGATTCGCAAGGTCGCGTTGTCGCGATCCGCCAGACCGGCCAGGGCGGTAACGAGGTGGCGGACAAGTACGTCAGCTTCGCCTATGCCGACAGCGGCGCGCTGGAGGGCCTGGCCGTCTTCGCCGCCGTGGCGGCCGTGCTGGCTTACGGCTGGTCCGTCCGCGCGGGCGAGGAGTGGGGCAGGGTCGAGACGGCGCTCGGCCCAGGGGGGGAGGCGGCTAGGCTCGATTACTGACCGCCGCCGCGCCCGCCCGCGGGGGCACACGGGTAGCCGTACACGTCCACGTCGCACGCGATGGGGGCGCGCGAGGAGAGGGTGAGACGAAGGCGGTGGAGGCTCCCGCGGGGCATTCGGGGCAGCCGGTACGCGTACACGCTCGTCCGCGTGAGCGTTTTCAGGTGGCGCAAGTCCCGCAGCGGGAGCGCCTCGCCGTCGAGGAGCGGGTCCCGCACGGCGACCGGTCCCGAGCTCCGGACGGCCACGCAGAGGGCGGCGTCCCCCTCGTAATCACCCGCCTCCAGCGCGCCCTCGAGCACGGCGGTCTTCGCGCCGGGGATGAACGCGGGAGTCCAGTACCGGTAGACGGGGGAGGCGGTGGGGAGGGCGAAGCCGGCCGCGCCCGTCGGAATGTCGAGCGTGCCGAGCGGCGCGCCGGAAACGCCCCGCGCCGACAGGGAGGAGACGCGCACGGCGGGCGCGAATCCGACGATCTCGAAGGGGCCCGCTCGCGCCCGCGAGGACGCCGCGGGCGGGGGCTCGATCGGCATCCCGGGCGCCTCGATCATGTACTCGAGCCCTCCCCTCCCGGCCTCTCTTTCCGCGCGCCCGGGGCGCCGGATCATCCCGTCGAACCATGCGATCCAGAATCCCTTGTCCTCCAGGAAGCAGTCGCCGCCTGCGCCGTGGATCCGCCGCGCGCATTCGGCGTAGCCGAGCCCCTCGCCGAGGACGAACCGCTCCGCCAGGGCCTTGCGGTAACGCGCGGGCATGTTCCGGATGTAAGGATGGCGCTCCCGCGCCCACGTCCTCATCGAGCGGATATTCAGCCAAAAGCCCGGCAGCCGGACGACGCCGAGGCGCGCGGTCTCGGCCCGGAAACGGAGGAGGACGGAGGTGTTCAGGGCGGCGAGGAGGGCTAGGAACGCGACGACCGCCGCGCGAGCCGCGGCCGGGAGGAGCGCCGCGCTTCTCGGCAGCGTCGAGTATCTGGTCGGGGGGCGTTCGATCCCCGCGGAGCGCACGACCCCCGAGGCGCCGGCCCTCCAGGCGATGATGCGCGAGGCGGTGCGGCAGGGGTGCGGCGAGCTGCTCATGGAGGTGTCGTCTCACGCCCTGGTACAGCGCCGGGTCGACGCCGTGGCCTTCCGCACGGCGGTTTTCACCAACCTCGGCGTCGATCACCTGGATTTTCACGGGAACCGCAGCGTCTACTTCGCGGCGAAGTCGATCCTATTCAAGCTCCCCGGGCTGCACCGGGCGGTGGTGAACGCGGACGACCCCCGGGGGCGGATGCTCGCGCGGGAGATCTCCGCGCCCGTGACCTCCTACGGGCTCGGCGAGGACGCGGGGCTCCGGGCCCGGCGGATCGAGACCGGGCCGCATGGGAGCCGCTTCGAGATGGAGTTCCTCGGGACCAGGACGCCCGTCGAGCTCCCCCTCATAGGCCGGCACAACGTCTACAACGCCCTGGCCGCCGCGGGCGCCGCGTTCGCGGCCGGGGTCGGCGCGGAGACGATCGCCGCCTCGCTCGCGGCTGCGGCGCCCGTGCCCGGCCGGCTCGAGGAGGTGGCGGCGGGCCTGGCCTGCAGGGTGTTCATCGACTACGCGCACACCGAGGAGGCGCTCAGGTGCGCCCTCTCCGCCCTCCGCGGCATCTGCGCGGGGCGGCTCATTGTCGTCTTCGGCTGCGGGGGCGACCGGGACCGCACGAAGCGAAGGCCGATGGGGGAGACGGCGGCGCGCCTGGCGGACGCGGCGATCATCACCTCGGACAACCCGCGCAGGGAGGATCCGCGGAAGATCATGGCGGAGATAGCGCGCGGCTTCAACGGTCCTGGGATTCGACCGGCGGAGATCTGCGACAGGCGCGAGGCGATCGCGGCAGCCCTCGCCGGCGCGCGCGAGGGGGACGTCGTCCTCGTGGCCGGGAAGGGCCATGAGCGCACGCAGGAGATCGGGAGCACTGTCGTGCCGTTCAGCGACCGGGATGTCGTCATGGCCCTCGCGGGGAAGGCGGGCGCGCCCGCACAGGGGGGCGCTCGATAGGCGCGGCCCATGGAACCGATCAGCGTGGCGGAGATCGTGGCGTCTTCGGGCGGCAGGCTCGAGGCGGGAGACGGATCCTCCGTCGTCTCGGGGGTCTGCACCGACACCCGCCGGCTCCGCCGCGGGGAACTGTTCGTCGCCATCGAGGGGGCCCGCTTCAACGGGCACGACTATATCGCCGAGGCGGTCGCGAAGGGGTGCCGCGCGGTCGTCTACGCCCGGCCGCTCGCGGGGGGCGACGCGGCGGCGTGCGGGGCCCGAGGCGTCTCGCTCGTCCGCGTCCGCGACACCCTCCGCGCGCTCGGCCTCATCGCGCGGGGCTACCGGCGCAGGTTCGACCTTCCGCTCGTCGCGGTCACCGGCTCGAACGGGAAGACCACCACGAAGGAGATGATCCGCGCGATCGCCTCGTCGCGATTCACCGTGCACGCGAACGAGGGGACTTTCAACAACTTCGTCGGCGTCCCGATGACCATATTCGGGCTGGAGGCGCGGCACACCCTCGCCGTCCTCGAGCTGGGGATGAACGCGCGCGGCGAGATCCGGAAGCTCGCGGAGATCGCGGATCCCAGGGTGGGGGTCGTCACGAGCGTCGGCCCGGCCCATATCGAGTTCCTGGGCACGCTGGAGGGGGTCGCGGCGGCCAAGGGGGAGCTCCTGGCCGCCATGGCCGCGCGCGGCGGCGGGCCCGGCAGGACCGCGGTTCTCAACCTCGACGACCCCCGCGTGGCCGCTATGGCGGCCGGGGCGTCGAGAGCGGGCATCGAGGTGAGGACGTTCGGCCGCGCCGAGGGGGCGGACGTGAGGGCGGAGGAGGTGAGGCAGGGGCGACGGGGGATCCGCTTCCTGATGCGGCTGGGCGGGTCGGGGCGCGCGGCCCGCGTGACGTTGCCGGTCTTCGGCGTCCACAACGTCTCGAACGCCCTCGCGGCGGCGGCCGTCTGCGAGGCGCTGGGGCTCGGCGCCGAGGAGATCGCGGAAGGGCTCCGCGCGGTCCGCATGCCCCCGATGCGCATGGAGACGCTCATCCGCGGGGGCGTGACGGTCATCAACGACGCCTACAACGCGAACCCCGCGTCGATGGCGGCCGCGATCGAGACCCTGGGCGCCGTCGCGACGGCTGGGAGGAGAATCCTGGTGATCGGCGACATGCTCGAGCTGGGCGGGGCGTCCGAGGGGGCGCACCGTGATGCCGGGACGCTCGCGGCGCGGCTGGGCATCGACCGGCTCATAGCCGTCGGGCCCCTGGGCGCTTTCGCCGCGGACGCGGCGGAATCCTCCGGGCTCCCGCCCGGGGCCGTGACGCGCTGCGCCGGGGCGCGCGAGGCGGGCGAGGTCCTGCGGGCGGAGGCGCGGAAGGGGGATTGCGTGCTCCTCAAGGCGTCCCGCGGGGTCGGCCTCGAGATGGCGCTGGAGGGTTGGGGGCGGGGCGCGAAGGGCAGCGCGGGGGGAAGGCGACGGGGGGGGCGATGCTCTACTACCTGCTGTATCCTCTGAGGGAATACGCTTTCGGCTTCAACGTCGTCAGGTACATCACCTTCCGCTCGGCGGCGGCGGCGGTGACCTCCATGTTCGTCAGCGTCGCGCTCGGGCCCTGGGTCATACGGAAGATGCACGAGCTCGAGATCGGCCAGCCGGTGCGCCGCGACTGGTTCCCCCTCTTCGCCCAGCACAAGGTGAAGGAGGGGACGCCGACGATGGGCGGGGCCCTGATTCTTATCGCGGTGCTCTTCTCCTGCGCGCTGTGGGCGGACCTTTTGAACCGGTTCGTTCTCCTCTCCCTCTTCACGCTCCTTTGGCTCGGCGCGCTCGGCTTCGCGGACGACTACCTGAAGGTGGCGAAGAGGAGCCCGCGCGGGCTGGGGGCCAGGATCAAGTTCGCGGGCCAGATCGTCCTCGGCGCGTTCATCGGCTTCTACCTGCTCCACCACCCATCCACGGCGCGTTACGCGACGGAGATCAGCGTGCCGTTCTACAAGAATCCGGTCGTGGCGGACCTGGGCATCTTCTACATCGCCTTCGCCCTCCTGGTCCTCGTCGGCTCGTCGAACGCCGTCAACCTCACGGACGGGCTCGACGGGCTGGCCGTGGGCTGCGTCATAAGCGCCGCCCTCGTTTACGCGGTGATGAGCTACGTGGCGGGTCACGCCCAGTTCTCCGCCTACCTCCAGATACGCCATGTCCCGGGGAGCGGGGAGCTCGCCGTTTTCTGCGCGAGCGTCGTGGGGGCGGGGCTCGGCTTCCTCTGGTACAACGCGCACCCGGCCGACATCTTCATGGGCGACACCGGATCGCTCGCCCTCGGCGGGGCCGTCGGGATAGTGGCGATCCTCATAAAGAGGGAGCTCGCGCTGCTGCTGGTGGGCGGGGTGTTCGTGATGGAGGCGGCGTCGGTCATCCTCCAGGTCGCCTCGTTCAAGCTGACCGGGAGGAGGATCTTCAGGATGTCCCCCCTGCACCACCATTTCGAGATGAAGGGATGGTCGGAGAACAAGGTGGTGGTGCGGTTCTGGATCCTGGCGTTCATTTTCGGCCTCATAGGCCTGGGGGCGCTGAAGCTGCAGTAGCGGGGAGGGGAGCGCGGGCGAGATCATGGCGGAGAACGAGAAGGCGGCGCGGCCGGATCTGCGCGACATGGAGGTCCTCGTCCTCGGGATCGGGGCGAGCGGGGCGGCCGCCGCGCGGCTCCTCCTGCGGGAGGGGGCGCGCGTGCGCTGCAGCGACAGCGGCTCCGGCCCGGAGACCCTCCGCGCGGCCGCCTCCCTCGAGGCGCTCGGCTGCCGCGTCGAGACGGGCGGCCACACGGAGGGGTTCGCGCGCGGCGTATCCCTCGCGGTCATCAGCCCCGGCATCGACCCGTCCATACCGGTCGCGAGGCGCCTCGCGGCGGACGGGGCGGCGCCGATCTCCGAGATCGAGCTCGCCTACGCCTTCTGTGACAGGCCGCTGATAGCGGTGACGGGAACGAACGGCAAGACGACCACCGTCACCTTGATAGAGCGTATCCTGCGGGCGGACGGGCGCAGGGCCGAGGCGTGCGGCAACATCGGGACCCCGTTCTCGGAGTGCGTAGCGCGGCGCGGCGCAGCGGATATCTTCGTCCTGGAGGCGAGCTCCTTCCAGCTCGAGGCGGTGCGGTCGTTCAGGCCGCGGGTAGCGGTGGCCCTCAACATCTCCCCCGACCACCTCGGCCGCCATCGCACCGCCGGGGAGTACGCGGCGGCGCCCAGGCCAACGAAGAACTCTGCGGTGTCTTTGGCGCGCCGCAGCTCGGCCACGCAGTTCAGCGCCATCACAGACTGGGAGAGCTGCTGCCGCGATCCATACATGACGACCAC
>CALLYX010000011.1 GCA_937858775.1 uncultured bacterium
GAGCGCGGCGGCGGCGGCGATGAAAGCGCGGCGCAAGGTGGTCATGCCGTGGGGCGTGTGAAATGGAGGATCCCGGCGACAAGCAGGCCTACGGCGAAGCCCCCGATCGCCCCCGCCGCGATCAGCATGCGCATGCGGGGCCCGTGGCTGAGCGGGATCGAGGGGGCGGCGACCCCGACGATCTCCATCCCCAGCGCGCGTGCGCCGGGGGAGAACTTCGCCTGCGCCTCATCGAGGACGGCGCGCGCGGCGGCGACGGCCTTCTGCCGCGCCCGGTACTCGCCGGCGGCCGTGCCGGCGCGGTCCTCGTCCGAAACGACGGCGGCGGAGATCCTGGCCGCGGCTGCGCGCGCCTCTCCAAGGGAGGCGGCGCGCGCCGAGAGCGCGGCGGCCTCCCTCTTCGCCCTGCTGAGATCGAGGGCGATATCCCTGTAGACCGGGCTGAGTTCCCGCCGCTGCTCCTTGACCGTCTCCAGCGGCTTGTCCTTGAGCAGCTCCTTGATCTTCTCCACCTCCTGCTCGTAGCGCGCGCGGAGCGGATGGCGGTTCGTGGAGTCCACGCTGAGGCGCTGAAGCTCCATCTGTTTTTCGGCGAGTTTTTGCTGGAGTTCCCTCACCACCGGGTTCTCCTCCTTGAGCTGGTAGGTGACCACGTACCGCTCCTCGCCGGCGAGGGCCTTTTCGAGGTTCTTCTCCTTGATCTCAAGCTCGCGGAGCTTCGCCCCGGCGCCGGCGATCTCCCTGTCGAGGCGCGCGGCCTCCTCCCCGACGATCCCGGCGAGCGGCTCCCCCCGTCCCAGGCGCGCCATGATCCGGCCGGTCTGGTCCTCCGGGATTCCGGCCCGCGCCGAGAGGAAAGCCTTGACCGCCTCCCCGGCCGCGTCCCTCAGCCGCTCCTCCGCCGCCAGGCGCTCCCTCAGGCGGGCGAGCTCCACCCGGCCGTGCTCGTCCCCGAGCCGGCTGCGCCCCTGCTGGAAAGAGTCCACCCACGCGCGGACGAAGGCTTCGGCGGCGCCCGGCTCCCCCGCCCGGCAGCCGAGCCTGATCCGACCCTCGTCGATGACCGAGGCGTAGACGCGGTCGGAAAGATCTTCCACCGTCAGCCTGCCGCGCCCCCCCCCGGAGTGTCGAGCGGCCTCGAGCAGCGCCGGGGCCTCGAGCATCTGGCGGCGCACCTCCGCGATGCCTCCTTCCCGGAGCGGCTCGCCGCGGACGGCGACAGTCGCCTCGCAGAGGAAGAGCGGCTCGCGCATGAAGGCAAGGCACCAACCGAGGACCGCGCCGGCGACGGAGAACAGCAGGGTTACGGCCAGAGTCCGTTTCAACGCGCGTCTCCGCAAGCGCGGCGCCCCGGAAGGGGCGCCGGGGTCGTGAACCGCGGGGACGATCAGCGATCGTCGAGCGGTTCCACCCTGAGCCTGAAGTTGAACCTGGCCCCGCCGATATCGAGGGTGAGGAAGGTGTTCATCCGGGTAAGTAATATCCTGTAGGGGACCTGCACGGAGTGGCCCTGTATATCCAGCCCGACGTTCGTCTCGCCCAGGATATCCTCGGCCCCACGCACCGCCTCGACAAGCCTCGCGAATTTCCCGAACTTCTCCCGCAGAGCCCCGTCGAAGACATACTCCCGGGCGCACGCCGGGCAGCGGACCCTCGTCTCCAGCTCGACCTCGAGGAGGGGGAACGAGAGGATCTCGCTGCACTGCTTGTTCACGCACCTGAACTCGATCGTGCTGTCCCCTTTCACGCGAATCTCCTCGGCGGGGCCTTCAGCGGCCGGACCGAGCAGAAGAATATCAGATGCCGGGGCGGATGACAAACACCAAATGCCGCCGCAAATGCCGGCCGCCGGAGGCCTCGATCACCGTCATCCGTCGCCGCCCGGCATCACTTCTATCGAGCCGACCACGAAATCATCCAGCCGCGGATCGGTGTAGCGGCATTTAGGGAAGCTGCCCGCGTAGTCGTACGCGCCGCGGCACGGGACCTCTCGAGGGCCGTTCCCCGAGGAGAGGTCGTTGTAGAGGCCGATCCTGATCAGGTACCGCCCCGCCGGGTTGTACTTCGGGAGATGGACGGTGAACGGTCCCACCTGCCGCGGCGAACCGGCGGGCCAGCTCGTGACCGGGGGCAGCGGCGCGTTTTCGACATGGAGGTAACCGGCCCGCCGCGCCGGGATACGCTCCCCCCGCTCCGCCTCGGGGTAGAGGTGCAGGAAGACCGAATACGGGATCGGCTGCGGGGCCGCGACGGAGAGCCAGGCGGAGATGGAGATTGTCTCGCCGAGCCGCGCCGAGGCGGGCGCCTCCAGCCTGTCGAAGACGACGAACGGCTTCCCGAGGACCTCGCCCGCGGGGCCGTCCCTCTCCAGCCGTATATCCGCCAACTCGACGACGATCTCACCGCCGGGGTTCCTCATGAAGAAATGGATCTCCCCGAGGCGCGTGAGGTCGATGAACGGGCTCATCTCCGCGAGATCGACGGCCGCCCTCCCCGCGCCGCGGGCGGGGAGCGGGAATGATCGTTCGAAACGCCGGTCGTCCGCATCCTTGACGATGAGCGAAAGCCGCCCGTCCGCGGCGCCGGGAACGCGCATTTCCCACGCGAGCCGGCGGTACGGCGACCAGTCGCGCAGGCCGGCGGGACCCGCGATGTCGTCGACGAGACGTATCCCGGGGAGGCCGGCCCCCTTTCTGAACGTCACCCTCCCCCACCCGTTCTCCGCGGCGAGCTCCGCGCCGTCCCTCCGCCAACGCCCCGTCTCCGCATCGCCGCCGAACCTCCCGAGCCAGCCGACCCCCGGCGGCGGCGCCGGTTTTCGCGAGAGAAGGGCCGCAACCGTCGCGACCGCCCCGGGGTGGTGGCGGCGCGTCCACGCGAGGAGAAGGGAAAGGGCCGCCAGCGGGAGCAGCCATGCGAAGACGCAGACGGCGAACCGGACCGGCCTCATCACCCGCCCCCCTCCCGGCGGCCGTCGAGGGAGAGGCCCAGCAGCTCCCGCGCCGCGAGCAGCGCCTCCGGATCGCGCGCATACTCCCACGCCGAGGGCGCCACCGCCCCAACAGCCCGGGAGACCGCCTCCCCCATTCCGGACTCCTCCGCCATGCGCAGGTAGTCGTAATCCTCCATCCCGTCCCGGAGCGCCTCCAGGC
>CALLYX010000012.1 GCA_937858775.1 uncultured bacterium
CGCCTGGGCCGCAGCATCCCGCCCTCCTTCCCAGCGTTTCCAGGCGGCCGGGGCGCGGGCGGTTGATCCGGCGGGGGGACGGTGCTACACTGTGGGCGAGACCCAACCTCGGAATTGCCGCGGGCAGTTCAACCGCCGCGGCGCGCCCGCGATAAGGCCCGGCGGAAACGACGCCACGCGCGTCCCCGCCGGCGGGGCGAGGCGCCCCTTCGCCCGCAACCCCGCCGCGCGCGCCGGGCCGGGGGAAAGGGGGGGCGGATGTGGACGAAGGAGAGCCTGGAGAAGCTGGTGCGCGAGCGGCTCGGGGAGTACCTCCTCATCGTCGCCTCCAACCGGCAGCCCTACTCCCACCTCTCCGTGCGCGGGAAGATCGACTGCCGCCGCGGGGCGGGCGGCGTCATCACCGCGCTCGACCCGGTCCTGAAGGCCTGCGGCGGGACTTGGGTCGCCTACGGCGACGGCGACGCCGACCGCAGGGCCACCGGTCGGGACGGCAGGCTGCAGGTCCCCGCCGACGACCCCCGCTACACCCTGAGGCGGGTGTGGCTCACGAAGGAGGAGGAGGACGAGTACTATTACGGCTACTCCAATGAGGCGCTCTGGCCGCTCTGTCACACCGTCTTCAACAGGCCCGCCTTCAACAAGGGGGATTGGGATTGCTACGAGCGGGTGAACCGGAAGTTCGCCGACGCCGTCCTGGAGGAAACGGGGGGGCGCAAGGCGTTCGTCTGGATACAGGACTACCACCTTTGCCTCCTTCCTCGCCTCCTCAAGGAGCTCGCCGGGCCGCAGGTCATCACGGCGCACTTCTGGCATATCCCGTGGCCGCCGCACGAGACGTTCCGCATCTGCCCCCAGCGGAAGGAGCTGCTCCACGGCCTGCTTGCGAACGACCTCATCGGATTCCACACGCGCCACCACTGCCACAACTTCCTGGACGTCGTGGACAGGGAGATCGAATGCCGGATCGACCGCGAGCGCCAGTCGGTCACCTTCGCGGGGCACGAGACGCTCGTCCGGCCGTACCCGATAAGCGTCGACTTCGCCGGCCTTGGGGCCCTCGCGGATTCACCCGAGGTCGCCTCCCTCGCGGATTCGCTCCGGGCGGAGTTCGGCGCGACGGGCCGCACGGTGATCGCCGGCCTGGACAGGATCGACTACACGAAGGGCATCCCCGAGCGGATTCTCGCGGTCGACCGGCTCCTCGAGAAGCACCCGGACTTGAAGGGGGGGTTCGTCTTCCTCCAGATGGGGCACCTCAGCCGCATCCATATCCGGCAGTACAAGGACCTCAACGACGAGATAAACGCCCTCGCCGAGGAGATCAACTGGAAGCACTCGACGGACGAGTGGAACCCCATCGTCGTGGCGCGGCGGCACCTGACCCTAAAGGAGGCCCTCGCCCTCTATCGGATCTCCGATATCCTTCTCGTGAGCTCGCTGCACGACGGCATGAACCTCGTCTCCAAAGAGTTCGTCTCCAGCCGCACCGACGAGGGGGGGGTCCTCGTCCTGAGCCGTTTCACCGGGGCCGCGAGGGAACTCGCCGACGCGATCCTCATAAACCCGTACGACCGCGAGGAGTCCGCAGACGCCCTCTTCGCCGCCCTGACCATGCCCGCCGAGGAGCGGAGGAGGAGGATGGCGAAGATGCGGGAGGTAATCCGGATCAACAACATCTTCCGATGGGCGGGCAAGGTCATCTCCGAGCTCCTGCGGTTCGAGTTCGCGGAGTGAGCGGAGGCGCCGTGCGCAGCCTGCTGGAATCCTGGGATTCCGTCGCGAAAAGAATGGCCGGCCGCCCCGTCGTGCTCTTCCTCGACTTCGACGGGACGCTCTGCCCGATCGTCGCCGAGCCGTCCCGCGCCGCGCTCCCGCCCGGCGTGCGCCGCCTGCTGAGGCGGCTGGCCGCGGCGCCGGGGGTGGAAATCGTGGTCGTCAGCGGGAGGTCCCTGCGAGACGTCACGGCGCGGCTCGGCGTTCCCGGCGTCACCCGCGCCGGGAACTACGGCCTGGAGATCGAGGGCCCCGCGCTCGGGCTGGTCTCTTTCGCCACGCGCGGCCACGCGCGAGCGCTCGCCTCCGTCAAAACCGACCTCGCGGCGGCGTTGCGCCCGCTCAGGGGGGTTATCGTCGATGACAAGGGGCTCTCGATCTCGGTCCATTACCGGATGGCGGCGGCGGGGGAGCGGTCCGCGGCCAGGAGGCTCGTCCGCGAGACGCTGGCCGCCCGCCTGGCCAGGGGGGCCGTGCGCATCCGCCGGGGGAAGATGGTGACGGAGGTACTGCCGCCCGTGGAGTGGGACAAGGGGAAGGTAGTGCTCTGGTTCCTCGCGCGGCGGCGGGAGGCCCCCGGGGGGAGTGGGACCGGCACGGTGGGGGCGGGTGCGGGCTCTCGGTTTGGCACCGTGGGCGCGCGCGGCCCGTACGGCTCGCTGGTGGGGAGCGGGTACACGACGGGGCCGGTCACGGGCGACTGCGAGGTGGTCGCGAACTTCCGGGGAGACCCAACGGGGCTCGCGCTCCCGACGCTCAGACCGAGGCCGGCGAGCAACAGGC
>CALLYX010000013.1 GCA_937858775.1 uncultured bacterium
GTCGCGGGTGGCCCCGCCGCCGCGCAGCGCCTGGTACCGGGTGCCGGTGGCCAGGTTCACCACCAACGCGGCCCGTGGCCCCTCCGCGTCGACGGCGCGGATCCGGTACTGGTACGGCTTCCCGTCGTCGAGGCCGGTGTCCGTGAAACCGGGGCCGGACGACCGGCCGACGTCCGCGAACGACCCGGCGCCGGCCGGGCGGCGGGAGACGACGTAATGGTCGATGTCGCGCTCGGGGTTAGGGGCCCAGGCGAGCCGGACGGCGCGGGCCATGCCGGACTCGGCCGTCAGGCCGGAGGGGCGGACGGGGAGGGGTTTCGTCTCGGCGGAGGCGGTCTCCGAGAACGGGCTCGAGAGACCGTCCCTGTCGACCGCGAGAATCCTGTAATACCGGACGGAGAGGTCCTTCAGCCCGCGGTGGATGAACGACGGCTCGGGGGTCTCCGCGATCTTCGTGAACGGGCCGCCCTCCCCCTCGGATGAGAAGACGCGGTACACCGCGATATCCTTCTCCGCATTGCGTTCCCACGCGAGCGGGATGATGCGCGCCCTGCCGCCCTCCGCGCGGAGGCCGCGCGGCGCGGCGGGGGCCGCTTTCGTTACGGCCTTCACCCGGGCGCTCATCGGGCTGACGAGGCCGTCGGCGTCGACGGCCTCGATCGAGTAGAAGTACGCGGTGTCGTCCCCGAGGCCGGTGTCCAAGAAGGAGGGGCTCGAGATCCACCCCGGTTTCACCGAAGCTATCTTCCTGAACTCCCCGTCCTCCGCGTCGCCGCGGTAGACGCGGAACTCCCTTATATCCTTCTCCGCCGGGTCGGCCCACTCGATCCTCACGGAACGGGCGAGGCCGCTCGCGGCCGAGATCCCGGATGGCGCGCCGGGGAGCGGCTTCGTGCCGACCGCGAACTCCGCGGACGGCTCGCTCTCAAGACCGTTCCGGTACCTCTTGACGACGCGGTAGTAATGCGTTTCCCCGTCCCCGAAGCCCCTTTCGGAGAAGTCCGGGGCGCGGACCTCCGCGACCTTTTCGTAAGCCCCGCCCGGGGAGGGGGCGCGGAAGATCAGGTACCCCGCGACGTCCTGCTCGGTCTCCTCCCATCTGAACGCGCTCCGCTTCACGCCGGCCAGCGGGCTGACCTTGAGGTAGCCGATCGCGGGTTTCGACCGAGCGCTCGCCCGTATCGTCGGCCCCTGCCTTGATTCCTTTCCGTCCGCATCCACCGCCGTCACGCGGTAGAAGGCGGAGGCCCCGTCGCCGAGGCCCGTGTCCTTCCATCGCGTTTTCCGGGTGGCGGCGACGAAGGTGTAGGGCCCCTCCTCGGCCTCGGCGCGGTAGATCCTGTACTCCTTGAAATCCGGCTCCCGGTTCGCGTCCCATGAGAGAGACGCCTCGCGGATACCCGCGGACACCGCGAGCCCCGCGGGCGGGGCGGGCGGACAGAAGCGGACGAGGTATGCCTGCTCGAGGCGGAGCACCTCGCGATCCACGAGCGCCCTGAGTTCGCCCTCCGCCGCAGCCTTGATCGAGTCGGGGATGACCACCTTCCCGGTTTCGATATCCAGAAGGCGGAGGTCGATCTCGATTGAGCCGGCGAAGAGCGACACCCCGCCCGCGAGGGCGATCTCCACCCCGAGCACCTTCCCGAGCTTCTTGGTGCCTTCCTCATCCACGATCCCGGACTGGTCGAGGTAGAGCTCGTCGATCAGCTTCCGGAGCTGCTTCCGCTCCACCACCTCGAACGCACCGCGGCGGGCGAAGGCGGTGATGAACATCTCCGAGATCGTCTCGCCGTAGCCGCGGCCCTGCGCCTGCGGGTTGTTGTTCTTGAAGTCGAAGACGGCGATCCGCACCGGCTTTTCGAGCCGCGCGGCGGGGGCCTCCCGCCCGGGGACGACGCAGTTGAAGACCTGCACGCGGCGGTTGCCCCTGTCCGCGACGAAGACCAGCCCGTCGGCCGTCGCGCCGATCCCCTGCGGCTCCTTGAACTGCCCGCGCCCCGCGCCGCGCCCGCCCACGCTCGTGAGGAAACGGCCCTGCGGGTCGAAGAATTGGATCGTCTGGTTCCTCTCGTCGGAGACGCAGACGACCCCCGCCGGGCCCACGGCGATCCCGGCGGGTCTTTCGAACTTCCCACGCCCCCTGCCGCGCCCCCCGAAGCTGAACAGGTAGGCGCCCTGCGGGCCGTAGGCGTGGACGATTCGCGTACCCTCGTCGAGGAGATACGCCGTCCCGTCAAGCCCTGCCGCGACGTCCCGCAGACGGGCGAACCGGGGCCACTCGACGAATCTGATCGGCCCGGCGGCGCGGGAGAGGTTGATCTTGTCGATGGCCTTGGGGCCCGAGGCGATCTGGCCGACGAGCATGCCGCGGGGGTCGAACTTCTGGAGGCGCGCGTTTCCCCTGTCGACCGCGTATAGGGTCCCCGCGGCGTCCACGTCGATGCCGGCCGGCTCTCGGAATTGGCCGGGCCCCGCGCCTTTCTCGCCGATCCTGGAGATGAAGGCGCCGGAGGCGTCGAAGATCCGGATGGAGTCGTTTTTCGCGTCGGAGACGTAGATGCGCCCATCGGGGTCCACGGCCACCCCGGCGGGGCGGGGGAAGGTCTTCTTCCACAACCCCTTCTCC
>CALLYX010000014.1 GCA_937858775.1 uncultured bacterium
AAGATCAAGACCGCGATGAAGCGGGCGTACGGATTCAAAAGCCCCAGCTACCTCAAAACCATCGTCTACCTTGTGGCCGGCAAACTGTGCTTTGACTGATCACCCACACAAAGTGGAAGAGAACCAAATAATTTAGCATAAAACAGGCGGAGATGTAAAGAAGATAAGCTACCGGCAGTGCAAGAGGATATATCCAAGGCAGGGTCAACTGACCAGGATGGCGCGGGCAGTATGATGGGGGCATTGACCTGCCCCATTTAGCGGACAGATTATTGTGAGGGTTACAGATCTATCGGACATCATAGCGCAGGCTAAAGCCTGCGCTACAAGCCTGCGCTACAAGCCTGCGCTACGAGCTCAATACCGCCCGTAGCGCTCAATGCCTTCTGTAGCGCCCGATACCTTCCGTAGCGCAGGCTAAAGCCTGCGCTACGAACCTGCGCTACGGGCGTGCGCTACGGGGGTGGATTCATCCGACCGTCAGCGATTCGTGGACCGCCCCGTCGAAGCAGACGATCTCCGACGCCGATCTTGTCCGCGCCGTGTCCAGTGCGCCGCGTGGGGGAAAACGCCCTTTGCTCCACGATGAGGTCCGTCGAGAAGATCTCCCCGATGATCCCCCCGCTCCCCACGAGCGCCCCCTCCAACCGGTAGGTCCCCGACGCGATGTTGCCGAACTCGAATGCGGCGACCGTGTAGTCGGTCAGCGTCGCGCCGAGCGTCAGCGGCCCCCGCAGGTACGGCGCCCCCCCCAACGCGCTCCCCGGAACGAGGCCGCCTCCGCTCCCGATGTAGAGGTACGATCCCGTGGGGGTCGCGATGCGGATGTACGGCGTGAAGCCCGATGCCGGCTGGACGGTCGCGAAGATCGTGATCGTGTCGTACGCCGCGCTGAAGAACTCCTTGTCCGCCCGGAGGGAGAGCGGCGGGCCCGAAGGGCCTGGGCCCGGCCCCGGTCCGGGCGGCACGCCCCCCTGCCAGCCGGCGAGGATCGCCATCATATGCCAGAATGCTTTCGCCTTGTTCACGCAGCTCGCGGCGTTGACGTGCGTCCCCTCGTAATCCCCCGCGTACGCCGGGTGCTCCACCGGTATGCCGCCCTCCGTGTGCTGCGACCCCTCGTGCCAGCAGTCCAGGTCGCCGAAGTCGTAGAGGACCTTGCCGTTGTCGCGGCAGTAGTTGCGTATCTGCTCGTTGCGCAGGTGCCGGTTGTGGATCTCACCCTGGGCGTTCGCCGTCATGTAGATGAACCTGACGTTGGGATTCGCCTCCTCCAGATGGCTCATCCGGGTGAGGTAGTCGTTGACCTGAGCCTCGTTCCATGTCTTCAGCTCGTCGCACCAGGAAAACATGGAGACATTTACGGTCGGATGGCTGTCCAGGAACGCCTGCACCCCGTTGGAGTAATCCTCGGGGTACGGGTAGTCGTTGCCCGGCATACCCGTGTAGATGCACAGCGCCCCCGTCTCGCCGGGAAGGTTGAGCGACTCCACGGCGACGGCGTACGCCCCCGCCCCCGCTTCGATCAGGCCGAGGCCGACGGTGATCTGGCTCCCGTGCGACCGGTGAGCATAGTGAACTCGAAACCCGTTCTGGGCCGCGGCGATGTACTCCATCGGCACCTGCGCGAGGTCCGTGCAGGTGTGATCGATGATGACCCCCTGGGGGAAGGCCATAGCTGCCGTGAGGAGAACTATCGCCGCCCCCGCCAGAAGAACAACTTTCCCCATCATCTCCCCGCCTCCTTCTCTGAGCGTCTTTCCATGCCGATCAGATTGCCGCCCCTTCGCCGCGTCGCCGTCCCGCCGTTTCGCCGCGTCGGTTACCGCACTGCCAAGTCCTCCGTGTCCACATTCCCCATTCGCAGTTGGGATACGCCGCCATATGGGAACGAAAAGCAGATGAAATTATGCCACATTCCACAGGGCCTGCTAACTCATTCTCCAATGAAATGGGGGGAGAGGGTTGGGGGGGGCGCCCCGCCGAAGCAGACGATCTCCGACGCCGATGTTGTCCGCGCCGTGTCCACCGCGCCGCCGCCCCGAAATGCGTGCTACGATATTTCGTATTATGCTACCATGTCGATCCACAGACAATGAACGGCGCATTTGTTTTGACCGGCGGAGCGGGATTCATCGGGGGCTGCCTCCTGCGGAAGCTCAACGACGAGGGGATCGACGACATCATCGTCGTGGACAACCTCGACGGCGTTCTCAAGGCGCGCAACCTGGAGGGCAAACGCTTCAAGCGGTACATCCCCAAAGACGCCTTCCTGGGGACGCTCGCCGGGCGATCCCCGGGGCGCGTTTCGGCCGTAAACCATCTCGGGGCGTGCAGCTCCACCAGTGCAACCGATTCCGCGTACCTTGCCCGCAACAACCTCGAGTACTCCCAAACGCTCGCCGAATGGGCTCGCGATCGGGGGGCTCGCTTCATCTACGCCTCATCCGCCGCCACATACGGCGCCGGCGAACAAGGATACAGCGACGCGAACGGCACCACGCGCCGCTTGCAACCGTTGAACCTGTACGGGTACTACAAACAGCTCATCGACCTCTGGATGCTCGATCGCGGGATGGATGCGGAGGCGGCGGGGATTGAGTTCTTCAACGTCTTCGGCCCCAACGAGTACCACAAGGGCGAGATGCGGAGCGCGGTCTGCAGGAAGTTCGCCGACGTGCGGGACAGGGGGGAGATAGAGCTCTTCAAATCCTATCGCGCGGACTACCCGGACGGAGAACAGAAGCGGGACTTCATCTATGTCAAGGACGCCGTTGACGTCTTGCTCTTTTTCGTCGAGCATCCGGACAAGAACGGCATATTCAATCCGGGCACCGGCATTCCGCGGAGCTGGAACGACCTCGCACATGCTATGGCCTCGGCCCTGCGGCGCAAGGTGGATATCCGCTGCATCGAAATGCCGGAATCCTCGAGGGGGGGTACCAGTATTGCACCCGGGCAAATATCGGCAAACTGAAGCGGGCAGGATGCAAAGCCGAATTCATGACGATTGAGGACTCCATCACGGATCACGTCGGTTATTTGCAAGGGGGAAGGCAGATCCAGCCAGGAGGAATCATGAAACACGACACGCCCAATCGCCGCCGTACGCGCCCAGCCGGCCCCCCCGCCCCAAGGGGTGAGCGGCTTCGGGGGAAGAGGGGCGCCCGCCCGGCCGTCTCGGCCTTCATGGAACGGAACTTCAGGCATTTCAACGCCGCCACGCTCCTCGACGCCGCGCGGCGGTATGCGGACCATGTCGGGGAAGGCGGTAAGATGCTCGTATCGCTCGCCGGGGCAATGAGCACGGCGGAGATCGGAATCTCGCTGGCGGAGATGATTCGACGGGACAGGGTTCACGCGATCAGCTGCACGGGCGCCAACCTCGAGGAGGACATATTCAATCTGATCGCCCACTCTCACTACGTGAGAATTCCCGGCTACCGATATCTCACTCACCGGGAGGAGAAGGCGCTTCTTAAAAAGCACCTCAATCGCGTCACGGACACCTGTATACCGGAGGGCAAGGCCATACGCCGGCTCGAGGCCCATATAGAAAAGGAGTGGATGGAGGCGGATAAAAACGGCGCGCGTTTGTTGCCTCACGAATTTATCTTTGAACTGATACGGAAAGGGGTTCTCGAACGCCACTACGAAATCGATCCAAGGGACAGTTGGGTCGTCGCGGCCGCGCGACGCAACATCCCCGTTTTTGTCCCGGGATGGGAGGATTCCACGCTCGGGAACATCTACGCGTCGAAGATCATCAGCGGGAGGATCGCCGATGTCCATACCGTGAGGAGCGGCATAGAGTACATGGTCCGCCTCGCGGAGTGGTACCAGGCCAACTCCTCGCACGGCCTCGGGTTCTTCCAGATAGGCGGCGGCATCGCCGGCGACTTCGCCATCTGCGTCGTCCCGATGCTGCGCCAAGATCTGCGGCTGAGCAAGACGCCGCTCTGGTCGTATTTCTGCCAGATCAGCGACTCAACCACCAGCTACGGGTCGTACTCGGGGGCGGTCCCGAACGAAAAGATAACATGGGAAAAGCTGGGGTGCGACACGCCGCAATTCATCATAGAGTCGGATGCCAGCATCGTGGCGCCGCTCATGTTCGCGTATATCCTCGGCTTGTAGCCCCGGCGCCCCCTCCCCCACGAAGCCGCGCCGCTTGCGACGAGACAGCCGGCATCGCGGGGGACCGCCGGGGCGCGCGCCGCCGGAGGAGTTCATCGCCCGAAACCCGCCAGGCGCCTCCCCCGCCATGGGGGTGCGGGCGGAGCCCCCCCCTCGAAAGCACGCGCTCCGGTTCAGCCCCACATGGACGGGGGAAGGTCGAAATATCCGTTGACGAACGGCGCGGTCTTGCTACCATTCCTCCAATCGTGCGACGTTCGAAATCCAGGTGCCGCATGGCCACGGTGGCGAGAGTCGGCGTATCGTTGGAGGAGGACCTGCTGCGCAAGTTCGACGAGCGCATAAGAACCAAGAAGTGCCCCAATCGCTCCGAGGCCATCCGCGCCCTGATCCGAGAGGACCTGGTGCGGGCGGAGTGGAGGGAGAACAAGGAGATCGCGGGGGCGATAACGCTTATCTACGATCATCACAAGCGGGAGCTGGTGAACAGGCTCGTGGATATCCAGCATAATTTCGGGGAAGTTATCATATCCTCGCAGCATATACACCTTGACCACGACAACTGCCTCGAGATCGTAGCCGTAAGGGGCAGGCCGGGAAAGGCCCGGGAACTGGCGGACACCCTCAAGGCGGTCAAGGGCGTGAAACACGCGACGTTGAGCATGGCGACCACGGGGAGAAACCTGTAGTCGTTTTTTTTCGCCATGCGGTAGCACGATTTTATTATCTGTAATATTCCAGGGCCATGCGTAGGGGGTCCCGCGGCCGTTCCCGGGGGAATTCAAGGGGGCCCCCGGGTTCAACGGTCCTCGATCCCGCGACGCGAATGCCCCGGCATGCCGGGCGCAAGGAAGGGGGGGGGAACGGGATGAGAGGAAAGATCTTACGCCTGTGCGGAATCTTAGCCGCGGCGCGGTTGATCCATGGGGCCTGCCCGCCCGCGCGCGCGCAGCACATCGTCGATACCGAGCCGCGCGCCCCGCGCATTGAACAGGAGATGGAAACGGAGGCGCAGGACAACCTCTTCCTATTGAACCATCTCCCCTTGCTTCCTTACACCGACAACGCCATGAACCGCCTCGACGAGATCTCCCCCATCACGTTCGGCGCGCAGGGCAACTTCCTTAGCAATTGGCTGGACGAGGGGATGAACGCGGCCAAGCACGGGGTGCAGATCACCCAGACGTACTCCGCCGAATACACGCGCGAGATCTCGGGCTTCTCCGGCGGCGCCGGATTCGAATTCTTCCAGGTCGACACGACGCGCCCCGAGGGGGGGCCGAGGACGCTCGAGCAGGATTTCACCATATACCTTCCGCTCTCGTGGAAGCGGTTGTCCGTCAGGCCGTGCTGGACGTATGTCAGGATCGACGACTTCTACGGGGACGACTCGGGCGAGATCGGCGCCGAGGTGTCGGTGGATATGCCCCTGAACCCGGCCTTCTCATGGAACTACGACTACGACGACGCGAAAGGCAACTACTTCGAATGGTCCATATCGCATCCCTTCCCCATCTGCATCAAGGGCGAGAAGCTCGCGACCTTCACGCCCTCCATGGCGATGGGGATGAACGCGTACAAGGGAATAGAGAAGACCGCCCTGACGCATATCGACTGGGGCCTGGATCTCGCCTTTCCCATCAACCACCATTTCACGGTCGCCGGGCTTCTGCATTTCACGAAAAGCCTCAGCCGCCTGAAGACGGAAGACGGGCGCGTGTTCGAGAATATCGTCCCGTGGGCCGGGCTGAGCCTGACCGCCGGACTCTAGCGGCCCGGGGGGCGCGCCAACCAAAAGGAGGGGAAGAGATGCACATACCCGACGGGTACCTGGGGCCCGCGACTTGCGGGGTGTTCTACGCGGCGATGGCCCCCATATGGATGGCGGCCTCGCGCACGCTGAAGAGGACGCTCAAGGCGCGCCAGGTGCCGCTCCTCGGCATAGGCGCCGCATTCAGCTTCGTCATCATGATGTTCAACGTCCCGATCCCGGACGGGACGACCGCACATGCAGTCGGGGCGGTGATCATTGCCATCGTGCTGGGACCGTGGGCTGCGGTCATCGCCGTGTCCGTGGCCCTGCTGTTCCAGGCGTTGCTGTTCGGCGACGGCGGAGTCCTGGCCTACGGGGCCAATGTAGTGAAC
>CALLYX010000015.1 GCA_937858775.1 uncultured bacterium
CGTCTATTCAGGCAGAGCCGATCAGACGCGTTGCCTGTTGATTGCTCTCGCCCAAGCACTGCCTCAGGAGTTCCTCGGCGGTAGCCGACGAGCGGGTGAACGTGCCTCGGAGCAGTGGACCTCGCTGGAACAGGCGAGTGACGCGATTGATTCGTATATCAGCCAAGAAGCTGGCGATCATGACCCGGCGCTCACCCGAGAGTTGCTCGAAACCCGATCGTTCCTTCTCAGTCCGACCGGAACACAAGAAGCCCCGTCATGGGATGCCTGGCCCGTCGCCGATCTCGACCTTCCCGAGCTGCGGGTGGTCGTACGGCCGCCAGCCCATGTGCCCGAGGCCGCCGAGCTTCTCGTCGCTCCAGCGGATGAGCTTCAGGTCGTCGCTCGCGGGATGGTCGCGGAACCAGTCGATGTACCTGTAGTTCGTGATCCCCGCCTCGCGCATCGGCGACCAGATCTCGACGACCCAGACGAACGCGCCCAGATGCTCGTAGAGCCAGTCGAACGTGCCGCCGATCACGTCCTTCGGGTGGTAGCGGAACTCGTGGTAGACCGAGATCGCCGGGTAGCCGGTGCGTTTCTCGCCCTCGCGCCCCTGCGCCTGGTAGACCCACAGGTCCTCGGCGTGCATCTCGTCGTCGGACAGGTGCTCGAACGGGCGCAGCAGCACGCCGCTCCACGTGTGGAACGTCGTGCCGCCCGTGATGTTGCGGTGGTTGACGACGAAGTCGACGACGGCGCGCACTTCCGGCTCGGAGACCGGGTACGGGCCCGCGCCGAGCTGCTCGAACTCCTGCCGCCAGCTCGCCGGGAAGTTGCGGTTGAGGTCGAGCCCCTGCTTCGGCCGCTTCACGCGCAGCGTGTGCCCGTCGTAGCCGTCGTAGCGGCCCTCGGGGAGGACGCGGAGGCCGAACGCCGCTTCGCCGAGGCGCTGTCCCTCGCCCCGAAATCGGCGGCCGCGTTGAACAGCCTGGGGCTTTTCCGCGAGCGCAGGGGGAGGCGGGAAGAGGCGCTCGCGCTCTACGCCCGCGCCGCGGCCCTGGACCAGCGCGCGTGGACGCCGCGATACAACATGGCCGTGGTGCATAAGGAGGCGGGCCGGCCGGCGGAGGCGCTCGCCGCCCTGATGGAGGCAGCGGCCCTCCAGCCGGGGAGGGTCGCCTTCCTCGAGGAGATCAACCGCCTGAGCGATTCGATCGCCGGCGCCGTCCTCACCCCAGCGCAGTGGAAAGGGATCGGCGCTGCGCACGCGCTCCTGCTCCAGGCACGCGGGATCTACTGCGCGCGCACGGGAGACGCGGAAGGGGCGATCGACTGTTTCGGGAAGCTGGCCGCCCTCCAGCCGGAAAACGGCGAGGCGAGGGCGAACCTTGGAAGGGTGTACGCCGGCCGCGGGGAGCACCGGCGCGCCATCGCCGAGCTCAGGGCGGCCGCCGCGCTCCTCCCCGATTCGGCCACCGTCTACTCCAGCCTCGGCTCGTGCTGCGCCGCGCTGGGCCTCCGGCATGAGGCGGAGCGGGCGTGGCGCACCGCCATGCGGCTGGACCCGCGCGCAAAAGAACCGCGCCGGAATCTCGCGCGCCTCAGGCGGCTATGACGGCGGGGGCTACTTGGAGATATCCAGAAGGATCGTCTCGATATCCTTGATCTTGTTCTCGTTCCTTTTTACCCGCTCCTGGATGCCCGCGTCGATCTGGGCCACCCTGGCCATGCGCTGGGCTATCTCCCGCTGGAGCCGGAGGATCTCGGCCTGCTGTTTCTGCATCGTCTCCAGCACCTCGGGCAGCAGGCGGTCCCTCTCCGCGGCGCAGGCGTCTATCTTCGCCTTCTTGGCCTTCGACGCCCTCAGGGCGCCGACCGCCTCCGTGTAGGCCTTCACGGCCGCAACCTTGTCCCCGGCCGCGTTCGCCTTCTCGGCGGCTGCGATGAGCGCGGCGCCGTCGGCCTCCCCTGCGCCGAAAACCGGCCCTGCGCAGAGGCCGACAAGAGAGAGCAGAATCGTTCCCGCGGTACGCGTCTTCACTGCGCCCCCCTTCCATTTTGCCGGCACACGGCTATTCCTGCGGATACTCCTCGTCGGCGTCGGCCTCGACATCGGCGGCCTTTTCGTACGCGTCGTCCGCCTTTTTTTTCGCCTCGGCGTATTGAGCGCGGTCATACGCGTCGTTCGCCGACTTCAAATCCACCCTTGCGGCGTTCAGATCCGTGTGGAGAAAATCGAAATCCTGGCCCAGCCTCGACTCCACCTCGTTCACCGCGTTCTGGGCGCTGTGTATGGCGGAGGAGGCGGCGTCTATCTGCCTCCTGGCGTCCATCGCCTCGGTGCCCTGCGTCGCGCCCGTTTCCTTCTTCTCCTCCCCGGTCTTCTCCAAGATCGCCGAGGGCGGCGTGGCCTGCGCCTGCCTGATCATGGCCTGCGTGACGGCCTCGCCCTCCGCAAGGCCGAGGGCCTTCCGGGCGTTCTCCTTGGCCTGGAGATCGCGCGCGTAGTTCTCGAGTTCAAGGAGCTTTTTCCTCTCCCACTCCGCCTCCTCGAGCATTGCGGACTTCCCCCGGGCGAACGCCTCGACGACCGACGCCAGGCGCCGTGTCTCGATGACGGCGGCGCCGAGGGCCCCCGCACCCGGCGGGGGCTTTTGCGAGCGCTCCCGCGCCTCGTCTATCTGCCCCCGAATCATCGCGCTGTTCCATTCCGGGTGCTCCCGCCCGATCTTCTCGAAAAGCGCCAACGCCTCGCCCCATTTCGACGCCGCCAGGTCGGCGTCGCCGGCGTACTCCGCCTGCCTGGCCTCCCGCGCGATGAGATACGCCGCGCGGTAGACCTCGCCGGGGTCATGGACCGCCTCCGATAGGGCCGGCCCGGCGAGCCCGAAGAACGCGACGGCGATCACGCACCCCGCTCCCCTCTTGTTCATGCACCCGCCCCCCGCCCGGCCGGCGATCATCCGCGCCGCCGGCAATATGCCGCGCCCCGTCCCGCCACGCTCACACGCGCACATGCGACCGCGCAAGGGCGCGCTGCCGCCGCTGGACCGCCGACCGCACCCGCTTGCCGCGCCGCGCGT
>CALLYX010000016.1 GCA_937858775.1 uncultured bacterium
CATGGCGGGCGTGACGGGGGGGGCGCGATGAGGCTGCGGCTCGAGAAACGGGAGCCGATCTCGACGCGCGCCCGGCTCGCCCTCCCGTTCGCGGCGGTGGCGATCTCCTTCGCGCTCTCGTTCATCCTCATCCTCCTTGCGCGCGCGAACCCGTTCACCGCCTACTACTACATCTTTTACGGCGCGCTGGGATCGCGGACGGGCCTTGCCGAGACCGCGGTGAAGGCGACGCCGCTCCTGCTCACCGGCCTCGCGGCGGCCGTGGCGTTCAAGGCGCGATTCTACAACCTCGGCGGCGAGGGGCAGCTCTGCCTCGGCGCGCTCTGCGCGGCCGTGCTCGGCGTGCGCCTGGCGCTCCCCCGAGCCCTCGCCGTCCCGGCGATCGTGGCCGCGGGATGCGCCGCCGGGGCGGCGTGGGCGCTCTTGGCGGGCCTCCTCAAAACGCGCCTAAAGGTGGACGAGGTGGTGGTCACCCTCCTCTCGAACTACATCGTCATATGCGTCATCTCGGCCCTTCTCGACGGGCCGCTCAAGGATCCGCGCACCATGTGGCCGAACTCCGCCCCGATCCTCGACAGCGCGCGGTACCCGCTGATCGTCCCCGGCACCAGGCTCCACGCCGGGGCGCTGGTCGCGCTGGCGGCGGCGGGAGCCCTCTGGTGGGTTATGAGGAGGTCCGTGCTCGGATTCGAGATAGCGGCGGTAGGGGCGAATCCGAGGGCTGCCGCGTACGCCGGCATCCCGGTGGGGAGGACGGTGATCCTCGTCTCCCTTCTGAGCGGCGGGCTCGCGGGCCTCGCAGGGGCGGGGGAGGTGGTCGGGCTGCACTACAACCTCGTCGAGAAGATCTCGCCCAACTACGGCTACGCCGGCGTGGTGATCGCCATGCTCGGCGGGCTCGACCCGTTCGGCGTCGTGTGTGCCGCTATTCTCTTCGGCGTCCTCGTCACGGGCGCTGAGCTGATGAGCCGTTACACCGGCGTACCCGTCTTTCTCGCCGACGCGCTCCAGGGGATCGTGCTCCTCGTGATGTGCGCGGTCTTCGTCTTCACGCGCTGCCGGGTGAGGGTGTCGCGCGGCGGGGAGGAGTCCCCGGTGTGCGATGCGCGGGGCGCGACGGAAGGGGGCGCGCGATGATGGAGATGCTGACGGCGGCGTTCCTCGCGGGCCTCCTTGCGGCGATGATCCGGATGGCCACTCCGATCCTCTTCGCCGCGCTGGGGGAGTGCCTCTCGGAGCGATCCGGGGTGCTCAATCTGGGGATCGAGGGGATCATGTTCACCGGCGCGCTCGCCGCCTTCCTGACGGCGCACGTCACCGGGAACCTCCTCCTCGCCGTCGCCGCCGCGTTCCTCTCGGGCGCCGCCCTCGCGCTGGTGCACGCCGCCCTCGTCGTGTCGCTCGGCGTCTCCCAGCACGTGAGCGGCCTCGGCCTGACGATCTCCAGCTCGGGGCTCGCCCTCTTCCTCTACCGCCTCGCCGTCGGGACCCCCGCCACGCCGCCGCAGGTTACGCCGTTCAGTGTCGTGGGGGTGCCGATCCTATCCGCCATCCCGTTCCTCGGCCCCGTTTTGTTCCGGCAGTACGCGCTCACCTACGCGGCGGCCGCCCTCGTCCCGCTCCTCGCCATCCTCCTCCGGCGGACGCGCTGGGGGCTCGCGCTCCGCGCGACGGGGGAGAACCCCGAGGCGGCGGACGCGATGGGGGTCGACGTCTTTCTGGTCCGGTACGCGAGCGTCGTCGCCGGCGGCGGGTTGATGGCTGTGGGCGGGGCATTCCTTTCGGTCGCGCAGTTCAACATGTTTCTCCCCGGCATGGTGGCGGGGCGCGGATGGGTCGCGATCGCCCTCGTCGTCTTCGGGAAATGGCGCCCGGGGGCGATCTTCCTAGGGGCGCTGCTCTTCGGCCTCATCGACGCCCTCCAGCTCCGGCTCCAGGCGGCGGGCGTCGTGCTGCCGTACCAGTACCTGCTCCTCCTCCCGTACCTCGTGACGATCGTCCTCCTCGCTGCCTTTGCGCGGGACCCGGCATATCCGGGCGCCCTGCTCCGGGCGTACAGGAGGGAGTGACCGGATCGGCCCCCTCATGCCGGCGCGGGGGACGCGGGGGCCGCGCTCGTAAAGGGTGCGGCGACGGCTTCGCCGGCATCCCAAGCCCGTCGACGCGCGGCGGGGCGCGAGGGGGATCGATTTTTCCGCGCCCGCGCCCCGGGCGATCCTGATATACTTCCTGCCGGGGGGAGCGCGCGATGCCCATCTACGAGTACGATTGCGGGTCGTGCGGGAAGCGTTTCGAGATCCTGGTGCGGAGCGCCTCGAAACCCCCGCGCCCCGCCTGCCCGGCCTGCGGGGCGCGGGGGGCGCGGCGCCTGTTCTCTTCCTTCGGGCTCGCCCCCGCATCGGGGCATGGCGGCGCCGGGGGCGGGGGCGCCGGATGCGCAGGGTGCAGGCCGGCTCCGGGGCGGTGCGCGACGTGCGGCGGGGGTTGATCCGTCCCGCCCGCGCGGCGCGACGGCGATTTATTTCGCGGAGGGGCCATGGAGCGTCTCTGGGCGCCGTGGAGGGGCGCGTACATCGAGCGGGGCGCGCCGGACGGGTGTATCTTCTGCGACAAGCCGCGCGCCGGGGATGACCGGGCGAACCATATCCTCTCGCGCTCGGAGGCGTGCTTCTCGATGTTGAACCGCTACCCGTACAACGGCGGCCATCTGATGGTCGCCCCGTTCAGGCACGTCGCGGGCCTCGACGGGCTCTCGCCCGCCGAACTCCAGGGGATCATGCTCCTCGTCAGGGACTCGGTCGAACTCCTGCGGCGGGTTCTCTCCCCGGCCGGGTTCAACGTCGGGATCAACCTCGGGGGGGAGGCCGGGGCCGGCGTCGCCGGACACCTGCATGTGCACGTGGTCCCGAGATGGAAGGGCGACACCAACTTCATGGCGGTGACGGGGGGGACGAAGGTCATTTCGCAGGCGCTCGACGAGATCTACGCGCGCCTGCTCGCCGGCGGGGCGCCGGCCGCCACGTGAGCGCGACGGACGGGGTATGCAGCCGAGCCGGGATATGGTAGGGTCGTTGGGTTCAAACGGCCGTTAGGCGGCGAACGGGGGGAGGGGGACAATGGCGGCGCAGCGATATTGCGAGGATTGCCTCAAGAAGGACCATTGCGAGTACAAGCCGACGGAGGGCACGCTGCTCAGGTGCCTCGACAAGCAGACCGCCCCGGGCGCGGGCTCCGAGGGCGCGTACGCCCAAGCCACTTCCGACGCCTAGCACCGGTCCGCCCCCCGGGGGAAGCGCGCGGGGCCCGTCCGCGCCCCGGCCTTGGACCGTCCTGCGCCCCCGCCCCCCGCGTGTTTGACCACGTCCCCACGCCTTGCTATACTTACCCCCTTCTATGATTCAGAACGGTTCCGGCCTATCGCGATGCGTACTCGTCCTAAACCGCCTCTGGCAGCCTGTGCACGTCTGCGGGATGCGGAGGGCGTTCTCGCTCATCTACCGCGGGGCCGCACAGGTGGTTTCCAGGGAGAACGGCTCGTTCTCCGTCTACGATTTCGACCGGTGGGCCGGCGCAGAATGGGATTGGGGGGACGGGGCGGCCTGCGTATCCACGGTGAGCATGAAGATCCGCGCGCCGGAGATCATCATCCTCCGCACCTACGACCGCCTCCCCGCGCGCGAGGTGAAGCTCACGCGGCGGAATATCTACCTCCGCGATCGCAACACCTGCCAATATTGCGGGCGCTCCTTCAGGGAGCACGAGCTCAACCTGGACCATGTCGTCCCGCGCCGGCTCGGCGGGACGACCACGTGGACGAATATCGTCTGCAGTTGCGTGGGGTGCAATCTCAAGAAGGGCGAGAAAACGCTCGACGGCTCCGGGATGGGACTGCTGAAGACCCCGAGGAAGCCGCGATGGTCGCCGTTCAACCAGATAGCATTCAGGCGCGGGGTGTGCGCGAGTTGGGAGCAGTTCCTCGACCCCTCGGCGTGGAAGATACAGATCCTGAACGACGCCGGCTGACGGGCGCCTCGCGGGAGATCAGCCCGCCGTCCGCCGCGCCCCCCCGCAGCGGAAGGATATCCATGGACGCGCTGGCCGAGAAACACGAACGCCTGAAGCGGATCATCGCCTCTTACGGAAGCCTCCTCGTGGCGTACTCGGGGGGCGTGGACAGCACGCTCCTCGTCGCGGTCGCCGCCGAGGTGCTGGGCCGGCGCCTGCTCGCCGTAACGGCCGACTCGCCCACGTTCCCGGCACGGGAGCGGAGAGAGGCGCGCGTCCTGGCGCGGCGCCTCGGTATCCGGCACCGCGTCATCGCCTCCCGCGAACTCGACGACCCGCGGTTCGCGCGCAACCCGCCCGACAGATGCTACTGGTGCAAGCGGGAGCTCCTCGGCGCCCTCCGTTCCATGGCCGCCAGGGAGCGGATCGCCGCCGTCGCCGTGGGGTCGCAGATCGACGATCTCGGCGACTACCGCCCCGGGGAGCGGGCCGTTCGGGAGATGAGGGCGGCGAGCCCGCTCAGGGAGGCCGGGTTCTCCAAGAGGGATGTTCGCGCCCTCTCGCGCAGGCTGGGGCTCCCCGGTTCGGGGCGCGAGGCGGCGGCGTGCCTCGCGTCGCGCATCCCCTATGGCCGCGGGATCGACC
>CALLYX010000017.1 GCA_937858775.1 uncultured bacterium
GGGCTGATGAGATCCCTGCAGGAACAGGGCTTCACCTTTGATTATGGTGGATCTCATATTATCTTCTCGAAAGATCATGAAGCATTAGATATGATGAAGAATCTCATGGGAGACAACATGGTAAAAAATCGAAGAAATACAAAAGTTCTCTACAAGGATCATTATATTAAATATCCCTTTGAGAACGGCCTGTCAGACCTGCCAAGGGATGATAACTTCGAGTGTCTGTATCATTTCATTCAAAATTTGATCAGAAAGGAGAAAGAGGTAATAGCCTCGCCTAGAAACCTCAGGGAATGGTTTTATTACACATTTGGAAGTGGAATATCCGATAAGTACCTCCTCCCCTACAACGAGAAGATATGGAAGACCGATCCCTCCGCTCTCGGCCTCGAATGGGTCGGGGGGAGGGTGCCGGAGCCGCCGCTCGAGGACGTCTTGAAATCCGCCCTCGGCATCGAGACGGAGGGGGACACGCACCAGCTCTACTTCCACTACCCCCGCGCGGGCGGCATCGAGGCGCTCGTCCGGGCGATAGAGGGGAGGGTGAGGGCGGTCGAGAAGAACTTCCCCGTCCGGAAGATCCGGCGGAGGGGGGGGGAATGGATCGTCTCGGACGGCCGGCGGGAGAAGGCGTACGACCGCCTCGTCTCCACGATCCCGCTCCCGGATCTCCTCGGCGCGATGGACGGCGTCCCCCCGGCGATCCGTGACGCCGCGCGCGGGCTCCGCAACAACTCCATCATCTGCGTTATGGTCGCCTTCCGCGCCGAACGGCCCTCGGAGAGGTTCGCCGTGTACTTTCCGCAGCCGCGGCTCATCTTCCACCGGGTCTGCTTCTACGACTACTTCGGCGGCTGCTGCACCCCGCCGGGCGTCTCCTCGGCGGTCGCCGAGGTCACCGCGCGCGAGGGCGGCGAGATATCCGCGATGACGGACGAGGAACTCGCGGAGCGGGTGGCCGCCGGGCTCGAGGGGGAGGGGTTCCTCAGCCGCGGCGACGTGGTGGCGACGCGCGTGGCCCGTCGGAAGTACGCCTACGTCGTGAACGATCTCGGCTACGCGGACGCCGTCGCGGCCGTCAGGGGCTTCGTGCGGGAGCGCGGCATCGTCCTCTGCGGCAGGTTCGCCGAGTGGGAGTACCTGAACATGGACGCCTGCGCCCGGCGCGCGATCGACTGCGCCGCGGGGCTGAAGGGGGGCGGGGGATGACCGGGGGGGAAGGGATCGCCCTGCCGCCGGTCTCGGCGCTCCTTCTCGTCCACAACGAGGCGGAGGTGATCGAGGATGTGGTGCGCGATGTCCACCGGGAGGTGGTGGCGAAGATACCGGGGTCGGAGCTGGTGATCGCCGAGGACGGGAGCACCGACGGGACGAAGGAGATACTCGCGCGCATCGTCCCGGAACTCCACGGGGCGCGGCTCGTCCAGGGCGCGGAGCGCAAAGGATACACGCGCGCCTACAAGGACGCCCTGCGGGCGTGCAGACGCGGCCTGGTCTTCTTCAGCGACTCCAGCGGCAAGCACGACGCCGCTGATTTCTGGAAGCTCGCCGGGCGTATCGCCGACGCCGACATGGTGATCGGCCGGAAGGCGGACAGGCGCGACCCGTTCTACCGGGTGGCGATGAGCCGGGTCTTCAACTTCCTCGTCTCGCGCTACTTCGGGCACCGGTTCCGCGACATCAACTCCGGCTTCCGGTTGATGCGGCTGGAGGCGATAGCCCCAGTCCTCGACG
>CALLYX010000018.1 GCA_937858775.1 uncultured bacterium
GCGCGGGCAGCCGGGGGGGCCGGCGCGGGCGGGGGCATTTCGCCCTTCCGCCCGCGCGGCTTCTCCTCCCTCAGGGAGGGGAGGATCGCGATGAGGAGGCCGGCGAGCAGGAGGAGCGCGGCCGCCTCGACGGCTATCACGGCGTTGAGCGATGCCCTTCCTCCGGTCAAGGGGCGACCTCCTGCCAGTAGATGAGGTCGAACATGTTGGTGGGCGGGAAATAGGGGGGCGGGAAGTAGAGCACCCTCCGGTCGAAGATGTAGTTCTTCGAGAAGCCGGCCGTCTTGGTCGTCTGCCCGCCGATGCTGCCGCTGAACGTGCCCACCGCCCCCCTGGTTTTCTGGATGAGGCCCCCCACGATCGTCAATGTCCCCTCGAGGTGGTTGGTGTAATTCTCGACACGGAAACTCCCGGTGGTGGAACCGGTGCTCCCCGGGGCGCCGAGGGCCATGATGGTCGCGCAGATCTTCCTGTCGATGGGGGGGCCGTTGTCGTCCGCCACGACCACGTCGCCCTTCGCCACGAGGCCGAGCGTGTCCGTGGATTCGGGCTGGTCGTACCCGGCCCTGTCCGGGACCCCGTCGCCGTCGTCGTCCGTGTCGTCGGGGCGCTCCCCCGGCAGGGTGTAAAGGCCGTCGCCGTCGCGGTCGTAGCCCGGGTCGTTGATCCCGTTTCCGTTCGGGTCGCTCAGCAGTCCGTCCTGGTCATAGTCGACGGGGTCGACACGGTAGGTGATATCCCCGTCCACGATCAGGTCCCCCTGCGTGAGGATGGTGAGCTGGCCGGCGAGGGTCCCGGACACCGCCGCGTTGCCATTCACGTACACGACCGCCTTCCCCGTGGGGCAGACCTCCGAATCGAACACGTCGGCGGAGTGCGTGACCTTGACCGTCTCGGTGGAGTAGTAGCCCGGCACCGTGTATGTCTCCCTCTTGTAGTAGGAGTGGTAGATCGTGTGCTCGGGGTTCCATCCGGTCCAGGAGAGGGTTTTCGTCTCCGGCTCGTGCCAGACCTGCTGCTGTTCATCCTGCGTATACGTGATGATCCCCTGGTTGTTGGCCGCCACGCTGAGCGTGATATCCGAGCTTGTATTGATCGTGAGGCCGTAGGGGCCCGCGGCGGCGGTCTGGAATTCGGTCGTGTCCGTGGGGTAGTAGACGGTCGGCGCCGAGAGTTGATACCCGTCCCTGAAATGGGGGACATCCTTGGTCCCGTTGCGGTCGCTGGTCGAGGAGATGGAACTGCCGTTGTTGTAATACGTGAACTTGGGCCCCACCTGGGTCACCTTTCCCCAGAAGTCCGGCTTCCCTGCGATGTTGAGCGACGTGTTGGTGTGAACGTAGCCGAGCAGGGCGTCGGTGGTGATGAACCAGATATTGCTGCTCTCGTTGTTGGAGAAGTAGGCGTAGCGGGCGAAGCTGCCGAGGGTCGCCTTGACGATGATTTTTCTCGAGACCTCATCGCCGCTGCCGGGCGATGAGTCCGGGTCGGCCGTCCCCACGGCGGTGACTACGAGTAGTTCGACCAAAGTCATCCCGTGACGGGATCCCGTGCGTCTCAAAGGGCACCCCCCGTGGCGGCTCTTGCGCCAATGAGAATGAATCCCATGGCTTCGACCGGCACCAAGTTCGGAGCGGGCATCCCTACAATGAGGCGCGCGACGCGGACGCTGATGTTT
>CALLYX010000019.1 GCA_937858775.1 uncultured bacterium
ACCACGCACCGTGAGATAGAGCGGTCGGCGCTGCTCAGGGACCGGGCGGGGCTGCTGTGCGAGGCTGCCTTCCTGGTCGGCTCGCCCCAGATCAGGAATCTGGCCACGATCGGGGGGAATGTCGCGAACGGGTCCCCGGTGGCCGACACGGTCCCGCCGCTCATGGCGCTCGGGGCCGTGCTCATCCTACACGGCCCGGGCGGCGAACGCGCGGTCCCGATGAGGGCGTTCTGCCTCGCCCCGGGGAAGACGGTGATGAGGGCGGATGAGATCCTCACGGAGATACGTTTCAAGGGCCTCCCGCCGGACGGCGCTGGCTTCTACGAGCGGCTCGGCCAGCGGAGGCTCCTCTCCATATCGAAGGTGGGGGTCGCCTTTCTCTGCCGGAACGACGGCGGGGTGATGCGCGGCGTCACGATATCCCTCGGGGCGGTTGCCCCGACGGTGATCATGGCCCCGCGCGCCGCCGCGTTTCTGGAGGGGAAGGCGTATTCGGAGGATATCGCCGCCGAGGCCGGCAGAATCGCCGAGGGCGAGTCGAGGGCGATCAGCGATATCCGCTCCACAAGGGAATACCGGAACAGGATGGCCGGCGCCCTGCTGGTGCGGGGCCTCGCCCGGCTCTTCCATCGTACGGGTTGAATAGCTCACACATACGGCGAAAGGAGCGACCATGACGAAGCCGAGGACGGGCGCGGCGACGGCGTTGAAGACGGACCCGAACAACGCGATCCTCACCGATGCGCAGTTGAGGAGCGAGATCGAAAAGTGCGAGTATTGCGCGGAAAAGCCGTGCACGGCCGCGTGCCCGTGCGGCTGCTCCCCGTTCGATTTCATCCGCGCGGCGAAGGTCGGGAACCCGTCCGACTACCAGCGCGCCGCGGCCCTCATCCTGAGCCAGAACCCGTTCGGGGGCCTCTGCGGCGCCGTCTGCCCGGATTGGCACTGCATGAAAGCGTGCGTCCACGAGCGTTTCGACTCCCCGGTCAACATCCCGGCGGTTCAGGCGACCATCATCCATAAGGCCCGCGCCCTCGGCGTGGCGCCCAGGTTCGAGGCCGCCCCGCCCAACGGCAGGAAGGTGGCGGTCGTCGGCGCGGGGCCGGCCGGGCTCAGCGCCGCGATCGTGCTGGGGCAAAAAGGGTACCGTGTCGACGTGTTCGATCGCGAGCGCGGCGGGGGCGGGATGTGCAAATGTATCCCGGGCCACCGTCTTCCGCGCTCGCTTCTGGACGGCGATCTTGGTTTCATCCTCGGCACGAGGCTCATCGCCCTCCGGACCGGGGCGGCTGTCGCCGATCCCGCGGCGCTGCTGAAGAAGGGGTACGACGCGGTGGTGGTCGCCACCGGCCTCTGGGGCCCGGTGCGGATGGGGATCCCCAACGAGGGCCTCGCGGTCTTCGCCATCGATTACCTCAAGAACCCGCGGCGCTTCCGCTTCACGGGGCCCGTTGCGGTCATCGGCGGCGGGGCGAGCGCCGTCGACTGCGCCGTGGCGGCGAAGGGGTGCGGCGCGGGACGGGTTGAGATCTTCGCCCTCGAGTCGATCGGGGAGATGCCGCTTGCCCCCCGGGAACGGCGGGAGCTCGTGGAGTACGGGATCGACCTGAGCGGCCGGACGAGGGTGTCGGCGATCCTCGCGAAGGGGAAGAGGATTGCGGGGCTCTCCACCGTCAAGGTCGAACTGCCGCCCGGGGCGAAGTTCAGCCTCGGCGCGATCAAGGATCTCCATGGCTCGGCGCAGGAGAGGCGCGACGTGCGGCACGTCATCGTGGCGATAGGGGCGAAGTCGGAGATGAAGCGTGTCTCGCGGCGCGGCGTTTTCTGCGCGGGCGACGCGGCAAACGGCCCCACCACCGTGGTCGAGGCCGCGGCGGCGGGGAAGAACGCGGCGGCGGAAGTGGAGGCGTTCCTCCTCGGGTCGAAAAAGCCGAAGCCCGACAGCCCCACCAGGAGCGGGGTGACGGTTCCCGGCTACAACTTCGAGCCGGTTCCCCTCACGACGGATTTCTTCGGGCACACCCTCAGTTGCCCGTTCCTCCTCTCCGCCTCCCCGGCGACCGACGGCTTCGAGCAGGTGAAGGCGGCGTACGAGGCGGGGTGGCCCGGCGCCATCCTGAAGACCGCCTTCGACAATCTGCCCATCCACATCCCCGGCGCCTACATGAACTGCTTCAGCGAGACCACGTGGGGGAATTGCGACAACGTCTCGGACCACCCCCTCGACCGGGTCTGCTCGGAGATCAGGAGATTGCGGCGGGCCTTCCCCGACCGGCTCACCGGCGCGTCCACAGGGGGCACCGTCTCCGGGGACGACGCCGCCGACCGCGCGTCATGGCAGTCGAACACCCGGAAGCTCGAGGAGGCGGGGGCGATGCTTATCGAGTACAGTCTCTCGTGCCCCCAGGGTGGAGAGGGCGCGGAGGGAGACATCGTCTCGCAGAGCGCCGCCCTGACGGCCAAGATCATCGGCTGGGTGCTGGAGGCGGGGAGGCCGTCGGTCCCGAAGCTGTTCAAACTCACGAGCGCCGTGACCGACATCAAGGTCATCCTGCGCGAGGTCAAGGAGGCGTTCGATCGGCACCCCGGGGCGAAGGCGGGGGTGACGCTCGCAAACACCTTCCCGACGCTCTGTTTCAAGCCGGGCGGGAAGAAGGAGTGGGAGGAGGGGATAGTCGTAGGCATGAGCGGGGAGGGGGTGACGCCGATCAGCTACCTCTGCCTGGCGAGCGCGGGGGCGATGGGCGTCGAGATATCCGGGAATGCGGGGCCGATGGATTACAAGGCGGCGGCGGATTTTCTCGCCCTCGGCACCGGGACCGTCCAGTTCTGCACGCTTCCCGAGCGGTGCGGCTACGGGGTATTGGCGGACCTCCGCTCGGGGTTGAGCCACCTCATGAAGGCGAGGGGGATCGGGTCCGTCGCCGGGCTGGTCGGGAGGGCTCAGCCGAGTCCGGTCACGGACTTCATGGCCCTTCCCTCGGAGAAAAAGGTCTCCACCGTGGACCCCGGCCTGTGCGTGAGCTGCGGCAATTGCACCCGATGCCCGTACATGGCGATCACTCTCGACGAGGACAAGCACCCGGTCACCGACCCGGAGAAATGCGTCGGCTGCGCCCTCTGCACGCTCCAGTGCTTCACGGGCGCCCTGTCGCTCCGCGATAGGACGCGGGGGGAGAAGAAGATCTAGGCGATCGGGCGGCCGGGGCGCCCCGGGGCGCGTAGCCGGGGGCCGAGGCGGCCGCCCTTATTCCGGGCGAAGCGGACGACGATCTGCAAGGAGGGGGAGATGGCGCTGAAGAAGAAGCCGCTGCTCATAGAGAACGGCACCGTGGTCACGCTGGGCGGGAACAACAAGGTCATACCGGGCGGTTCGGTGCTGGTGAAGGGGGGGGTCATAGAGGAGGTGGGGCCGGCGGCGAGGGTCGCCCGCAAGGCCCACGGTGCGGAGCGGATCGACGCCCGGGGGGCGGTGGTCATGCCGGGGATGATCAACACCCACATGCACCTCTACTCGACGTTCGCCCGCGGCCTCTCCCCCAAGCAGCCGCCGCCCGCGAACTTCGTCCAGATCCTCGAACGCCTCTGGTGGCCGCTCGACAATGCGCTCACGCGGGAGGATATCCGCTACAGCGCCCTCGTCCCCCTGATCGACTGTATCCGCAGCGGCACGACGACGATCATAGACCACCACGAGAGCCAGGGGTGCCAGGCAGGCTGCATGGATCCGATAGAGGAATCGCTGCGGGAGACGGGGGTGCGGGGCTGTGCCTGCCTCGGCGTCTCCGACCGCTACGGGAAGGGAGCGGAGGGGATCGCGGAGAACGAGCGCTTCGTCCGGAAGACCCGGGCTGCGCTGGAGAAGGGCGACGACCTCGTCGCCGGCATGTTCGGCCTCCACGCCCTTTTCACGGTCGGCGAGGAGACGCTGGCGGCGTCGGTCGAGGCCGCGAAGGGGCTCGGGACCGGTATCCACGTCCACGTCGCGGAGGACGCCTCCGACCAGGCGGAGAACGAGAGGCGCTACAGCATGCGGGTGGTGCGCCGCCTGAAGCGGGCGGACGCCCTCGGTCCGAAGTCCATCGCCGTCCATTGCGTCCACGTCAATCCCGCGGAGATCGACATCCTCCGCAACAGCGACACCCCCGCCGTGCACAACCCGCAGTCGAACATGAACAACGCCGTAGGCGTAGCCCCGGTGATGCAGATGCTCTCAAAGGGGGTTCTCGTCGGTCTCGGGACGGACGGGATGACGTCGAACATGCGCGATGAGGTCCGCGTGGCGAACTTGCTGCACAAGCTCGCCGCGCGCGACCCGCGCGTCTTCTTCGCGGAGTCGTGCAACCTCCTCCTCGGCAACAACGCGAGGATCGCCGGGCGGTTCTTCCCACGGCCGCTGGGCGTCCTCGCCGCGGGCGCCTACGCGGACATCATCCTGCTCGACTACGACCCGCCGACACCGCTCGACGGCGGGACGTTCCTGGGGCATTTCCTATTCGGCCTCTGCGGGGCGAGGGTCAGGACGACGATCGTGAACGGGAGGGTCCTGATGCGGGACGGCGAGGTCCTGAGCGTCGACGAGGAGAAGGTCGCCGCGAAATCCCGCGCGCTCGCCAAGGCGTTCTGGCGGAGGTTCTAGCTCGGTCTTTCCCCGTTCCGGGAAAAGGAGGCACGGGATGGCGCCGTTCGGGCCGTATTGCGCGATCGTCCTCGCGATCATCATAGGCGGGTACTGCCTCGACCTCGCGGTCGAGACGCTGAACCTCCGCATGGCGCGGGGGGAGCTCCCCGACGAGTTCGAGGGCTGGTACGACCCCGCGCGGTACCGCAAGTCGCAGGAGTACCTCCGCCAGTCGACCCGACTTACGCTCGCGGAGGAGGGGGCGCGGACGATCCTCCTATGCGCGGCCGTGGCCCTCGGCTGGCTCGATCTCGCAGACAGGTGGGTGCGCGGCATCGGCGTCCCCGCCGTGCCGACCGGCCTCGCCTTCGCCGGGCTACTCTGCGCCGCCGGCCAGGTTCTGAAGGCGCCCTTCTCGGCGTGCCGCATCTTCCGCCTCGAGCAGCGCTACGGGTTCAACCGGATGACGCCGGCCACCTTCGCGAAGGACCTCCTCAAGAAATGGATCCTGGGCGGAGTGATCGGCGGGGGGGCCCTCGCCCTGGTCATCGGTCTCTTCGAGCGGAAGGGGGCGGGGGCGTGGCTCCCCTGCTGGGCGGCGGTCGCCCTGATCCAGCTCTTCGTCATATTCATCGCGCCCGCGGTGATACTCCCCATCTTCAACACGTTCATTCCGCTCGAGGACGGGGAGCTCAAGACGGCGATCCACCGCTCCGCGAAGGCGCTCGGATTCAGGATGAGGGGGGTCTGCCGCATGGACGCCTCCCGACGGTCCACCCGGTCGAACGCGTTTTTCACCGGTATCGGAAGGTTCAGGCGGATCGTCCTCTTCGACACGCTGATCGCCAGGCACACGGCGCCGGAGCTCGTGGCCATCCTCGCCCACGAGATCGGACATTACAAGAAGCGCCACCTCCTGATCTCCTTCATCGCCGGCGCGGCCTCGACCGGCCTCATGTTCTTCTTGATCTCGCTCCTCATCGAGGGGCGCGGCCTTTGCGCCGCGTTCCGCCTGGGCCGCCCCTCGGTCTACGCCGGTATAGTCCTCTTCGGCATCCTGTACGCGCCGATACAGGCGGTCGTCTCCGTTTTTCTAAACGCGCTTTCGCGCCGCAATGAATACGCGGCGGACGCCTTCGCCGCGCGGCACGCGGCGGGGCCGGAGACGATGATCTCGGCGCTCAAGAAGCTGAGCGTTGACAACCTGTCGAACCTCACCCCCCATCCGCTCAAGGTGGCGCTCGACTACGGCCATCCCCCGATCCTGATGAGGATCAGGGCCCTCAGGGGGCTCTCCCGCGCGGGGGCCGCCTGAACGCCCGGCATGCCGGCGGCCTTTCGGCGGCGATCCCTTCGCGCGCGCGGGGGGGGGCCCCCCCCGGCGACAGTGAGATCCGGGCGGTCTTGACAACGCCCCGGCGCGCAGGTACCTTGTAACTGCAACACGCGGGGCTCAACGCGGCCATGAATGGAAATGGACGGGTTCTCGCGGGCGCGGCGTGCCTTGCTGCGCTCGCGTTTTTTACCTCGGCGCGGACGCTACCCGGCGAACCGCCCGGCGCCCCCTCCGCATCATCGTCCAACCTCACCATCTACGCGGTCGATGTCGGGCAGGGGGATTCCGCCCTCATCCTTTTTCCCGACGGCAGCAACATGCTGATCGACACGGGGACGAGCAGCGGGGTGGCGGGGGTGATCGGCCTGTGCCAGCGGCTGGGAATAACCCGGATAAACAAGGTGTTGATCACCCACGCCGACAGCGACCACAGCGGCGGTTACGGGCGGCTCCAGAAAGAGGGGCTGATCAACGGCGCGACGGCGCGCTTCGACTACGACAACACCGTCCCGGAACAGATACTCCATTCCGGCCCCGACCTCGCCGTGACCTGCGTGGCATCCAAGTCGCACATCATCGACCGCGGCTCCGCGACGTACGGCTCCGACGAGAACGACCTCTCCGTCGGAGTGGTCGTGCGCTACCGGGGGTTTGACTATCTCTCATGCGGCGACCTCGAGAGCTGGGGGGAGGGGGCGCTGGGGGAGGCGCTCGCCGCCCGGTCATGGAAGATCGATGTTCTCAAGGTCGACCACCACGGTAGCAAATACAGTTCGCCGCTCGCTTTCCTCCAGGATATCCTCCCCGAGTTCGCCGTCATCATGGTCGGCGACCGCAATACGTACGGCCACCCCACGCGGGAGACGCTCAACCGCCTGAACGACCCGACCGTGCGCGTGCAGGGGATCTTCCAGACCGAGGCGGGGGCGGGGGGGACCGCGCCCAATGTCCATGTCGCCGACGGCCAGGTCGTCATCACCACGGACGGCGAGACCTACCGATTCACGAACGAGGGGCCCGGCAGCAGATCGTTCTCCTACGGGCCGTACAAGGTGGACGAGGCTGTGCACGTCGAGCAGCCGCCGCACCTCCTCATCACCGAGGTCGCCATCGACGCGCACCGCTCCCCCGAGTCCCATGACTGGGTGGAGCTCTACCTCCCCCCCGACGCGTCCCCCGTGCGCCTCGATTCCCTCCACATCACGGACCTGGATTATGTCGCGAGGGCGGCCACCGGCGCGGTGACGCTCATGCCCGGCGACGTGGCCATCCTCCATGACACCGACACCGACACGGAGGGGGAGACGGAGAACGACTCGACGGGGAAGGGGGCCAACGGCCGCTGGGATATATTCGGTCCGTTTAGCGGGAATACGAACAGTTGGAATTCGTTCCACGACGAGCTGGCCATCGTCACGAGGAACACGACCGCCCCCGCCCAATCCGAGATCGTGGACGCAGTCGTCTGGTCCGACAAGGCCAGCATTCCGAGCGCGGATCAGAGGGACGACGGGAACAAGCTCATCGCCGCCTTTCAATGGGGCGACCCCGTGGCGGGGAGCGGGCGTTTCACCGCCTCCCCGGACGGCCCGTCCGTCGGGCCCATAAAGCAGGGCTACGCCCAGCGCGTCACCACGGCGGACACCGACTCCGCCCGGGATTGGGTCATAAGCCCCGTCCATTCGCAGGGGACGCCGCCGGCCCCGCCGCCGGCCCCCCCCACGCCCCCGCCCGCCCCGGAGCCGCCCAAGTCGGCCCAGATAGAGACCGACTCATCGTCTTATTCCCCCGGCGAGCCGTTGCGCGTGCGGGTCGTTATCCAGCAGATCCTGGACAGGCCGTTCGACGCCTACGTCGTGATCACCGGCCCGGCCGGGGTATATTCCGTGAAATTCGGAAACGCGCTCTCCCCCGGTGTCAGCCCGACAGCGCGGGGTGTCTTCATGCTGCCCGGCGGCTACAACGAGAAGGTGCTCGATATGCCCGTCCCGGATGGGTGCGCCGGAAGTTACAAGGCGATCGTAGGCCTCGCCGACGCGGGCAGGAAGGTCGTCGGCGTCGAAAGCGCCTTCGCCTCTGATATGGCCGAGTTCACGGCGAGGTGATCCTTCCTCGTCCATGGGGCCCCAGCGTCCCGGCGGGCCGCTCCGTCTCCCATACCTCCCCCACGCGCGGACCGATTTCGGAAGGTGGATGCCGCCGATGCCCGTCATGGCGAGGAGCATCGTGCCGCCCGCGCCCTCGAACGTCTTCATGACCTTCGCCCCTCTCTACATGGGCCGATAAATCCGGCTGAAATGCCTTTGGGCGGGGTGTCGCCCGCCCTATCTCCGGGGGATGAACATCCGTGCCGCGGCGGGTGGGGCCCCGCCTCGAGGGATTCCGCCCCCGTCCGCGCGCCTGGACGGGGCGCGGCTATCGTATTGAACGCGCCGGCGCCCTGTGCTATGATCTTGCACCACGGTTCATGAATGAGAGGAGAAGCGGACAAGTGCATGCCAAGATCAGCAGGATCCAT
>CALLYX010000020.1 GCA_937858775.1 uncultured bacterium
GAGAATGGACGGGTGGTACAGGAAGGCCCTGCCGCGGACCTGCTGAAGGACGAAGCGATCATCACCGCCTACCTGGGCGGAGGTCACGAGATGGCCTGCGAGGTGGGCGAGTGAACGCACTCGCATCTCGGGTGCGTGCCGCGCTCCAAGATGAGCGGGGAAGTAGCGCGCGGGGTCGGGCATTCGGGATGATCCGGCCCAAGGTGGAGCAGACCATCGCAGGCTTTCCCGAACTGGCGCTCAACACCAGGCGGTTGAAGTTGGCCGCGCTGGACCGCAATGCTGAGCTCGTCTCCCTCGCACGTGAGCGAATGGAGGCCAACGGCATGCGGGTGTACGTGGCCGACACTTTCAACCACCGCGTCCAGATCTTCTCCGGCGACGGGGCGTTCGCCGCCGCCCTCGAGGGGGGGCTATTCGCCCCGCGCGGGCTCGCCGTGGACCGGAGGGGGCGCGTCTGGGTGGCCGACACCGGAAACAGCGCGGTGAAGATCTTCCCGGGGGAGGGCGGGGAACCGCTCGTGGTCGGGCGGAGGGGGGACGGCAAGGGCGAGTTCGACTCCCCGGTGGGGATCGCCGTCGGGCGGAAGGGGCGGGTGTACGTGGCGGACGTTGGCAACAGGCGCATCGTCGTGCTCGATCCAGAGGGGAAATACCTCAGCCACTTTGCCGTCGACGGTTGGAGGGGCGGGGCCTACAACGAGCCGTACATTGACATCGACTCGCGCGGGGACCTCTACGTGACCGACCCGCCGGGGAACCGCGTCCTCAGGTACTCCGCGGAGGGCAGGCCGCTGGGCGTCTGGAAGCCGATCTCCGGGGGGGCGCCGCTCCTCCTCTTCCCGATGGGGATAGCCGTGCAGAAGGACGGCGACGCGGTCTACGTCGTGGACTGCCGCAACCACCGCATCCGCGCGGCGTCGAAAAAGGATTTCAGGTGACGTATGGCGCCGGGGATCTGTCACGGGACGGGGCGGCGGCGCTTTCGGACGGCGGCGGCAGCCGCCGCCTGCGCGGCCGCCGCCGCGCTCTGGCTCTGGTGCGCGCGCGGGGGAAGCTCCCTTATACGCCTCGTCGCACGGGGCGACCGGGTGACGGCGTACATAGACGGGAGGCTGGTCGTTGACGCCGCCGACAGCGAGCTTCCCCCCGACGGCGGCATAGGCATCTGGTACGAGCCGTCGCCGTACTGGGGGGTCCCGCTCCCGCAGCGGCTGGAGTCTCTTCGCGTGACCGACCTCTCCTCCGGGGCCGTCCTGTTGGAGCAGGGGTTCGACCGGCCGCTCTCCGAGGCCTGGACGGCGCGCCGTCTCTCCCCCGCCCGCCGCTTCCCCCGCCTCGGGCGCTCCCCCGCCCCCCCCGCGCGTCTCTGCACGGGCCCCAGGCCGTGGCGGGATTACCGCCTCGACCTAAGGGTGCGGAACTTGATGGCGATCAACGTCGCTGTCCGTTACAGCGACGCGCGCCGTCACGCCGTCTTCTTCGCGCGCCCGTTCAGGGAGCTGGACTCCGGCGTCAGCTTCCTCTCCGGCGGGGCGCCGCGGACGGCCGTCGGCGGCTCGTCGCGCTACTCCGCGCGCGCCGCGGCGAAGAACGGCCTGCTCCTCTTCCTGCGCTTCCTCCCATGCTGCGCGCTGGCGATCATCGTGCTCCCAGCGGCGGGCTGCCTCGTCGGCGCGGCCGTGTCCCGCGTCAGGAATCCCCGCGCGGCGCTCGAGGCCCTCTTCGTGGCGGCGCTCTTCGCCGGGGCGTTCGTCTATCTATCGTGGATCACCCGGGTCCTCCTCGAGGGTATCCCGCATGTCCAGGACTCGGTGGCATACGATTTCCAGGCCAAGACGCTCGCGCGAGGGGCGCTCTACGCCCCCGCGCCCCCGAACCCCCCGTCGTTCGACTTCCAATTCCTCATCATCAGGGACGGCAAGTGGTTCGGCCAATATCCGTGGGGCCACCCGCTGCTGCTCATGTTCGGGCACCTGGCCCGCGCCCCGTGGGCCGTGCCGCCGCTCGTGGGGGCGTGCGTCCTCGCGGCCGTCTACTTCATCGGCCGCTCGCTCTTCGGCCGGGAGGTCGGGGCGGTAAGCGCGCTTCTCGCCCTCTCTTCCCCCTTCTTCCAGATCAACGCGCCCAACTTCATGTCGCACTCCGCCGCCTCCCTCTACCTCGCCATGGGCCTCCTCTTCCTCAGGCGCGCCTCCCGCGCCGGGTCGCGATGGTGGTGGGGGCTCCTCTCGGGGGCGGCCCTCGGCCTCCTCTTCAACACGAGGCCGCTGAACGCGCTCCCGGCGATCGCGCTTTCGTTCGGCCTGCTCCTCTTCAACGCGGCCCGGGGACGGGCATCGTGGGGCTCGACGGCCGCCTTCTGCGCCGGAGCGCTCATGGGGGCCGCCGCTTTCCTCTGCGCCAACTACGTCCTCATGGGCGACCCGTTCCGCCCCCCGTACAGCCTGACGGCGCGGCCGATCGGCTTCTTCGGCCCTTCGCACCCGCCAGGCGCGGCGCTTCTCCACCTCTACACCTCGATGACCCTCTTCGTCATGGTCGTCCTGGGCTGGCCGCCGGTCTTCACCGTCGGCTTCTTTCTCGCCTACCTCGTTCTTTCGCGGCGCGACTCGTGGTCGCTCTTCCTCCCGCTCCTCTTCGCCGGTATGGCCGCCGTCAACACCCTCAACCCCGCCATGGTGTCCCCCGCCCACATGTACGGCCCGCGCTACGTGTACGAGCCGTTCTTCGTCTTCATCATCATGGCCGCCGCCGGCTGGGACCTGCTGCGGCGCCTCTTCGAGCGCGGGATCGCGAGGTGCGCCGCCGCCCTCCCGTCCCGCGCCGCCGCGGCCGCCGTGGCCTCGCACGCCCTCTTCATCCTCCTCCTCGCCGCGCTGGTCTTCGCCTCCCAGGCGCAATGGCTCTCGAGGGGCGGGAGGCTCTTCGAGGGGATCGCCTTTCTCCCCGGGAACATCCACGGCCTGAAGGGGTTCAACTTCGTATCGGGCGCCATGCGGGAGAAGATCGCGCGGCTGGGGATGCACCGCGCCCTTCTCTTCCTCGAGGATAGGGAGATCGACTGGTGGTACTACGGGGCGCTCTTCCCCCTGAACTCGCCGTTCCTCGACTCCGACATCGTCGTGGCGAGGGACCTGGGGCCGGAGGAGAACCGGAAGGTCATGGAGGCGCTGCCCGGGAGGAAGCCCTTCCGGGTCAGCGTGAGGCGGCAGGAGGTGTCGGCGTACCGGTGAGGGGGCCGCCCCCCACGGGCTCGAGCTTGACGGCGTCGGCGATCACCCACAGATTCGCGTCGTTGCTGATCCCGATCACCGCCGGCGCGCCCCGGGAGAACGTGTACACGCCCAGGCTGTTCCATCTTCCCCCGCCTGTCTTCTGGTTGACCCTGACGGTCTTGGCCCCCCGCGCGTGGTGAATCGTGTACGGCGTGTCGGTGGCCCGGCTGTGGCATTCGCTCCAGCGGGCGAAGACCTCGTAATCCCCGTCGGCCGGGACGACGGCCGTCCAGCGGGCCTCGCCGGGCCCCTGGGCCTTGAGCGAGCCGTGGTTGACGTCGCCGTAGCAGCCGTCCTCGGAGGCGACGGGCCAGTTGCCGCTGAGCACCTCGAACCCCGGGTCCTCGTCGTCGACGATGATCTTCCCCTCCTCCCTCTTCTCGAACGGATACGCCGTGAGTTCGATCGCCGCCCAGACGGGGGTTCCGTCCGGGGCGTGTATCAGCTTCAGCGTCCGGTAGACCCGGGGGGCCAGGCCCTTCAGGCGCGCCGCGCTCACGATGAAGAGCTGGCGCCTGGACGGGGAGTAGTCGACGAGTTTGCCGATCCTGCAGCGGGGATCGTCGGGCATGTAGAAGTCGGGAAATATCTCCGGGCGGTTGGGGAACGTGCCGTAGAGGTTCCAGATCACCTCGTCGTAGGAGGCGCGGACGCCCCTCGCGTAGGCGAACGCCTCCTCCGGGCCGTAGAACCAGCCGGAGTAATCCCCCCACGAGTAGAGCGGGTACTCGATGAAGTAGTGGAGGAAGTAGCCGAGGCTGGAGTTGAAGGCGTATCCCGCGGCCCCGACGACGGCGCACGCGTAGAGCGCCCGCCGGGCCGCCCGCCGCCGCGCCCCCGGCGCGGCCGCCCATCGGCGCATGACGGAGAGGAGAGCCCCGGCCCCGCGGCCGGCGAGGATCGCGCAGAGGGGGGGGGCTATGAGCGTGCGGGCGACGGCCGGGTTGCCGACGAGGGCGGTTGGCAGCGGGGCGAGCGCCAGCCACGCGAGGAGGGCCTTGTCCGCCTCGCGCCTCCTCCGGATGGCCGCGGCACACCCGGCGGCCATGAGGGGGAGCATGTAGACCGGGAGGACGCCGTAGCCGCGCACGACGCTCCGCGTCCAGCCGTCCCCCTCCCGGAAGAGGAAGCGGTACGAAAATGCGTCGAGGTAGGCCGCCGCGACCCGGCGGGGGCCGGGGCTCGCGATCCCGCGGAGCTCGCTCACCCGGGCCAGCGCCTCCGCGCGGTGAAAGAGGAGCAGGCGCGCGAACGGGACGGATACGACCACGAGGGAAGCGCAGAAAAGCGCCGCGGCCCCCCTCGACGCCAGCATCCTCTTGCGGTAGATGGCGATGAGGGCGGCCGCGAAGAGCGGCGTGAAGAGCCGCGCCGAGAAGTAGGCGTAGAGGGTGAGCGAGAAGAAGGCCCCGGCGGCGCATAGATTCGCGCGCGGCCTTCGTCCGTTCATCCCGCGCACGAAGAGGAATAGTGCGGCGACGAAGAAGAGCGGGAAGGCGGCGTGGAACGCGACGCGGCTGAAGAAGAAATGCCACGGGGAGACGGCCAGGAAGAGGGCGGAGAGGAGCCCGGCCCCCCCGCCCGCGATCTCGCGCGCGAGGAGATAGGTGAAGAGGACGGTGAGGACGCCGGCTACGGCCGCCACCCCGCGCACGGAGGCCTCGCTCAGCCCGAGGAGCTTCACGGACGGTACGCAGAGGTATGCGTACGCCGCCCCGCGCCAGTCGCCGAAGGCGGGCAGGAAGGCGGGGAGGAGGAAGCCGTGCCGGTCGCGCAGGGTCTTCGACAGGCGGTACGCGTCGCACCCCTCCGACGCCTCGTCGCAGAAGAAGCCGGGGGGGATCCCCGGGAGGCGGTAGAAGTAGAGCGCGGCGGCGAGGGCGAGTATCGAGGCCAGGAGGATCCCGTGCGCCGCCGGGCCCATGCGCGCCGGTGCGGCGCGAGCGGCCCCGGGGGCGCCGGAACGCGGCCGTCCCCCCCCGGGGAGGGGTATTGCCGGGCGGCGGTCAGGCATTGCGGCCGTCGAAGTTGATCTTCTCCCGGATGACCACGAATGGCTTCCGGCGCACCTGCGAGTGGATCGCGCCGATATACTCGCCCATGACGCCCAGGAAGAAGAGCTGGATCCCCGAGAAGAAGAAGAGGAGGACGATCACCGTCGCGATCCCCGGCGGCTGTATCCTCGGGTAGAAGAGTTTCAGGAGGGCGTACCCGAACGCGGTGCACGAGCTCAGGGCGGAAAGGGAGAGGCCGGTGTAGGTGCACAGGCGGATCGGGGTGATGGAGTAGCTGATGATGGCGTTGATGGCGAAATCGACCAGGTACCGCATGGAGCTCTTCGACCTCCCCCGCCGCCGGGCCCCGCGCGTGTAGGGTAGGCCGATCTGCCTGAAGCCGATGGAGCTGATCAGGCCCCTGACGTACGGCTTGTAGTCGTCCAGGGCTATAAGCTCGTCCACGACCTTGCGGTCGACGAGGCGGAAGCCGCCCGCGTTCTCGGGGAGCGGCTCCTCGGAGAGGAGCGTGCATACCCTGTAGAAGGCCCTGCGTATGAGGCGCATGCAGGCGTTGTCGTGCGTCCTGGGGCGCACCCCGTAGACGACGTCGTAGCCCTCCTCCCAGAGCTTGATGAAGGAGGCGATCATCTCCGGGGGGTCCTTCAGGTTCGCGTCGAAGCAGACCACCGCGTCCCCGGAGGCGTTGCGGTAGCCGATCATCTCGCTCTTGATCGGCCCGAAGTTTTTCGAGTAGGCGATGATCCTGACCCTCGCGTCCGCTGCGGCGATCTCCTTCAGGACCTGCAGCGTGCGGTCGGTGCTGCAGTTGTCCATGAAGATATGCTCGTAGTCGTAGCGCTGGAGGGAGGCGAAGAGGGAGCGTATCGCCTCGTGCGTCTCGCGGACGTTCTCCTCCTCGTTGAAGACAGCCGAGATGACGGATATCGTCGTCACGGTACCTCCGGTTGACGAGCCGCGCATCACCCGAACAGCCGCCACCGGCAGATGGTGGCTATCGCCGGGATGATGTCGTAGGCGTGGATCTTCCTCTTTCCCTTCGTGCGCGGCGTGTAGCGGACCGGGACCTCGCGGACCCGGCAGCCGTACTTGCACAGCTTGCTGATCACCTCCCAGTCGAAGCCGATCCCGGTGAGGTTCGTGGGCCTCAACGCCCTGAACGACTCGGTCCTGTAGAACTTGGCGCCTATGATATCGGTGAAATCGGTCCCGTAGAAGAGGTTGGTCAGGCGGGTCGTGACGATCGTGCCGAGGTAGAACGGCCGCTCCCTGACGAGGGCGAACGCGGATTCCCCCTTGCGGTTCAGCAGGCGCGACCCGAAGACGGCGTCCAGCCCCTCCCTGTCCGCCAGCTCGATCATGTCGAATACGCAGCGCGGGTCGTATTCGAGGTCGGTGTAGTGAACGTAACTGTACTCCCCCCGCGCCAGGTCGATCCCCCTGGCCACCGATGTTCCGAAGCCGAGGTTCCTCGGCTGGAAGACGATCTCCATGGAGTCGTCGGCGAGGCCCTTCAGTATATCCACGGTGCCGTCCGTCGAGCAGTTGTCCACGATGACGATCTGCTTCTCGATGGGGAGGTCCCTGGCCTGCGCGACCGCCTCCGCGATGGTCTCCCGCTCGTTGAAGACGGTGATGACGACCGTGAGCTTCACGCCCCCCCCTCTCCGCCGCGCGCGGCGCCGCCCCGTAGTCCGGCGCACCCGGCCAGCGTGCGGGCCATGAAGCGGCGCATGGGGCGGGTGATGCCGGGGTAGACGCCCACCCAGAAGAGGGAGCGCATCACCCGGTCGGTGTTCTCGAGCCCCCCCGCTATCCTGGCCCGGATGGAGGCGTAGGCGGGCTGCCTCACGAGGTTCCCCGCGAAGAGCATTCTGGTGGCGATCCCGCGGCTCTCGAGGTGCCCCACGACCTCGGCGCGCGTGAACGGCGCTGACTCCTTGACGAGGATGGGGAAGCCGAACCAGCTCGCCTCCGCGTGCCTGGTCTCCCGGGGGAGGAGGAAGTGGCGCTCGGCGCCTCCCAGATGCGCGAGCAGGTAGGCGAAATTCTCCCGCCGCGCCCGCACGAAGCGGGGCAGCTTGGCGAGCTGGGCGCAGCCGATGGCCGCCTGGAGGTCGGTCGCCTTGAGGTTGTAGCCGACATGGGAGTAGACGTACTTGTGGTCGTAGCCGAAGGGGAGGGTCCCGAACTTCCGGCTGAACCGCTTCCCGCACGTGTTGTCGCGGCCGGTGTCGCACCAGCAGTCCCTCCCCCAATCCCTGAGGGAGAGGACGATGCGGCGAAGGAGGGGGTCGCTGGTAGCCACGGCCCCCCCCTCGCCCGTCGTGATATGGTGGGGCGGGTAGAAGCTGCATGTGGAGAGGTGGCCGAAGGAGCCGGTGCGGGCGCCGCGGTACGTCGCCCCGAGGGCGTCGCAGTTGTCCTCTATGAACCAGAGGTCGTGCCTGCGGACGACGCGCATGATCCCGTCCATGTCGGCCGGGTTGCCGAGGGTGTGCGGCACGAAGACGGCCCTGGTCCTGCGCGACACGGCCCGCGCGAGCAGCCGCGGGTCCATGTCGTACGTGCCCAGGCGCACGTCGACGAAGACGGGGACGAGGCCGTGCTGGAGTATCGGGTTGAGGGTCGTGGGGAATCCGCAGGCGGTGGTGACCACCTCGTCCCCCGGCTTCAGGCGGCGCTTCCCGAGGAGCGGGGACGTCAGGGCGGCTACGGCGAGGAGGTTGGCCGAGGAGCCGGAGTTCGTGAGGAGGCAGTGCCGTACGCCGAGGAATCGGGCGAGCCGCTCCTCGAACTCCCGGGCGTACCTGCCGGCGGTGAGCCAGAAATCCAGCGAGGCGTCCACGAGGGAGACGAGCTCGCGCTCGTCGTACACCCTCCCGCCGTACGGGATGCGGCTGCTCCCCGGCACGAACGGGTCGCGCCGCCGGCCGCGCCGGTGAAAGCGCGCTACGACATCGAGCAGGCGCTTCCGGGATATGGGTCTCATGGGGGCGCCCCCGGCGGGGCGGAAGCGGAGAGGCGCCACCGGTGCCATTCGATCGTGGAGCGGAGGCCTTCCTCGAGCGAAATCCGGGGCCCCCACCCCAGGAGACGGCGGGCCGCCCGGATGTCGGCCTCCCAGCGGGGCGCGTCGAAGGCGCGCGGGGGGAC
>CALLYX010000021.1 GCA_937858775.1 uncultured bacterium
GATGCGCACGGTGCCCCGGAGGTACCACGCGCAGAGGGCCGCGAGGCAGAGGCGGAGCAGCACCCGCGCGGCCGCGCCGGAGGGCCGCACCGTGACGACACCCGAGAGGTAGATGTGCAGGAGGGGATAGGTGACGAAGATGTGGCGAAGCCCGAGGGCCTGGCGGCTCATCAGGGAGATGCCGAAGGTCACGCAGAGGGGGACGATGAGGTATGCGTCTCCCGGCCGTTCCCCCCGCTCGAACTTCCGGTGCAGGAGGACCGTCATCGCGAGGAGCGCCAGGAGCGGTATCGGCGACTTGATGCAGAAGGCGACAATGTAGTAATACCACCAGCCGTTGCGCGAGACCTCGCCCATGAGGAATGCCGGGTGCCCCATCCGGTTGTGCCTCCAGAGCTCCCAGAGGCCCCTCACGTACGGGACGAGCGGGATCCGCCCCGGGTGGAACATCGCCGGGGAGAGGCGGGCGGCGTCGGGGAATTCCCACTCCGCCCCCCTCCCGCCGATGAAGTGCTCCGCGATCCTGACATCCGACAGGCTGCCGGTCGTGAAACCGTACCCGGCCCACACGACGAGATACCCCAGGGCGAAGACCAGGGCGAGGCCCCCCAGTCGCCCGACGAGGCCGCGGCTCCCCCCCTCCCGGACGTTGTCCATCGCGGCGAGAACGACGAAGCAGGGGATAAGGAGGGTGGCGGAGAACTTGGCGAGCTGCGCGAGGCCGAACGCCGCCCCCGCGAAGACCAGGGTCCGCGCCGTGGGGTTCCTCATGTAGTCGTGGAATGCGCAGACGGCGAGGAGGATGAAGAACGCCGTATAGACCGGATCGACCGCGTAGCGGGAGAACGCGAGGACGGTCGGGGAGAAGACCTGGAGGAAGAGGGCGAAAAGCCCCGCCCCGGTCCCGTGGAGCTTCCGCGCGAAATGGAAGACCAGGAGGGCGAGGAGGAGGGAGAAGAGGACGGTCATGCAGCGGCAGCGGTTGACCATCCCCTCCGCCCGCCCCATGTTGAGGTCGAAGAAGAAGTATCTCCCGAACCTCCATATCCCGCTGTGCAGCCACTCCGCCTCGCAGGGCGGATACTGTATCCCCCTCGTGAAGAGCAGCGGCGCGGCGCTGAACATGAACGGCAGGGGGGCGTGGTGGTCGCCGATGAGAAAGGGCCCCCACACCGCCGTCCCGATCATGAGATGGGAGATACCCCTCCCGATGAACTGGAGCTCGTCGAGGGTGGCCGTCTCCGTCACCAGGCTGGTGACGCACTGGACGGCGAGGGCGGCGAGCATGACCGCCACGAGCAGGATGACCCACGCCGACAGACCGCCGCCGCCCCTCATCGGATGCCCCTTCCTTCTCATGGAACTCGAGGATGCATCATGATATCATGAATAAACGCCCATGAATATCCGCCTCCCCTCCCCGCGCCGGCTGCCGATCGCCGTCACCGCGGGCGGATTCTGTTTGAGCGTCTTCATCGGCATCATCGGCATCGATTTCGGGTACCACTGGGACGAGTGCGCCGTCCTGCGATACGAGATCAATGCGTGGCTCCCCCTCGAGTACGGCTACCCTTCCATGACCTACAATATCTCCCACCTCGCCATCGCGTCCCACCTCGCCCGGAAGGCGATCGAGTTCAGGATCGAGGACACAGCCACGTGGAGGGAGAAGCTCCGCCGCTACTCCGACGACGTGCGCAACCGCGAGCGGATGAAGCTCATCGCGAGGGGGACGTGCCTGGTGGTCTCCCAGCTCGCCGTCGTCGCCGTTTTTCTGATCGTCGACGGCGCCTTCGGTTGGTGGGAGGCCTGCCTCGCCTGCCTTCTCCTCTCCTTCTCGAACGAATTCCTCTACCACTCGCGCTGGGTGGTCCCGGACACGCTCATGGCGTTCTGGGCCACCTCCGCCCTCGCCGCCATCCTCCTCGCCCTCCGGAGGGGCAGCGTAGCTATCCTCTACGGAGCGGCGGTGCTGGCGGGACTCGCCATCGCGACCAAATACACCGCCATCTTCCTCCTCTGCCCGCTCTGCGCCTGCTGCCTGCTGCTCCCCCACGCGACAAGGATGCAGGGGCTCCTCCGATGCGCCATGCTCTCCGCCGCGGCGGGCGCCGTCTTCTTCCTGGTCTGCCCGGGGATCATCCTGGAGCAGGAGAAATTCTGGCGCACCCTCGCCCCCGTCGTAAGCGACTACTCCACGGGCCTCGGCGGGTACTCGGTCCCCCCCGGCCTCCCGCACCTCGCGCGGTCGCTCCTTTACCTCTCGACGCAATGGTTCTCTCGCAGCATGGAGCTCAACCTCGTCCTCTCCGCCTTCTGCGTCTGGGGGATCGCCAGTTGGGTGCGCACCCGTGGGAGGGAGGCGGCCCTGGTTCTCCTCTGCCTCGCGCTCTACACCGGCTTCATCATCTCGCACAGGGTCATGCTCGTCAGGAACCTGATGCTGCTCTTTCCCTTCCTAGCCGTTTTCACGGCGCGGGGGCTCGCCTCGGCGGGCTCGATGGCCCCGCCCAGGTCGAGCTTGCTCAGGCCCTCCTGCTCGGCCCACTTCTCGGCCAGGGGGATGAAGTAGCGGTCGTGGTTCGCCCACTGCACTTCGTCAATCTCCTGCTGGTTCGCCAGCCAGGAGTTGTCGCCGTGGACGCGGTAGATGTAGCCCGCCCGGTCGATGTGTTCCACGCGGCCCTCGAGCAGACTGCGCGCCACCAGGTCGTGGTCGTCCCCGACG
>CALLYX010000022.1 GCA_937858775.1 uncultured bacterium
GCGTGCGGCGCCTTCCTCGTCGCCGCGGGGAGAAAGGCGCCGGGCGGCCGCGATGTCGGCTGGGGGCGGGCGTTTCTAATCGGGGCCGCGCAGGCGCTCGCCCTCCTCCCCGGCGTATCGCGGTCGGGGATGAGCATCGGGACGGGCCTCCTGGCGGGGGTGAGGCGGGAGCGGGCGGTTGAGTTCTCCTTCATGTGCGTCGTCCCGGCCGTCCTCGGCGCCACGATCCTCAAGATGGGTGAGATAGGGGGCGCGGCCCGCGACTACGGGGCGGGGGCCCTCTGCCTCGCCGCGGGGGCGGCGTTCGTGAGCGGCCTGGCGGCCATCGGCGTATTGCGGTGGGCGGTCGTGGCGGGCCGGTTCTCCTGGTTCGGATGGTATTGCGTCGCGATCGGAACGGCGTGGGCGATATGGGGATAGGCGTCGGCGACGGGGTTGTCAGGGGGATAGCGGTCTCCGTTCCCCGCGATGCGGTCCTGCGGCGCATGGGGATGGGGCCCTCCGCGGCCGTGCCGGGGCGGCTCGCGGAGCTCGTCGTCCGCGGGATGGAGGCTGGGAACCGGATGGCCGCGCCGGCGGCCGTCCGCGAGACGATGCAGATCGGGCGATGCGCCGGGGGCGTCGTGACGTTCGCCGGCTCCGATTTCGAGATACGGAGCGAGGATGTCGCGCGGGTCCTGTCGCCGTGCGCGCGCGCCACGTTGATCGGGGCGACGATCGGCGGGGGGATATCCGCCGCCGTCTCCGGCCTCATGGATTCGAAGGCCATGACCGAGGCGCTGATTCTCGACGCCTACGGCTCCGAGGCGGTGGAGGCCGTCGTGGAGGCGGTCGTGGATCGGCTGGAGAAAGAGGCCGCCGGGGAGGGGTTCGAGCTCACGCGGCGCTTCAGCCCCGGGTACGGCGACTGGCCGCTCCAGGCGCAGCACGGCGCGCTCAAGGAGATGGGGGCGGCGCGGATAGGGATCTCGGCGAACGACCGGTGCATCCTGGCACCCGAGAAGTCCGTGACCGCGGTCGTGGGCTGGGCCGCGGGGGGCGGGAAACGGTGACCGGCGGATGAAATCCATAATCGAGGCGATGCGGGAGCGGGTCCTCCTCGGCGACGGGGCGATGGGGACCATGCTCCAGGAGGGGGGGCTCCCCGCGGGGGCCTGCCCCGAAGAGGCGGTCCTGAGCCGCCCATCCCTCGTCGCCGGCATCCACAGGCGGTACATCGAGTCGGGCGCCGAGGTGATCGAGACGAACACCTTCGGCGCCAACCGCCGGAAGCTTGCCGACTACGGCCTGGCGGGGGAGGTCGAGCGTATCAACCGCGAGGCGGTCCGCCTCGCGAGGAAGGCGGCGCCCGGCTGGGTGTACGTGGCCGGGGCGGTGGGCCCGCTCGGCGCGCAGCTCGCCCCCCTCGGCGCGTTGACGTTCGAAGAGGCGGTCGAGGAGTTCGGCGAGCAGCTACGCGCCCTCGCCCGCGCCGGGGTCGACGCGGTCTTTCTCGAGACGTTCTCCGATATCCGCGAGGCGAAGGCGGCGCTTGCCGCGGCGAGCGGCCTGCCGGGCATCCCCGTGATCGCGCACATGACGTTCGGGGAGGATGGGAGGACGTTCTCCGGGACGCCCCCCGACGCTGCCGCAGTGACGCTCTCCGCCATGGGGGCGGCCGCGGTGGGGACGAATTGCAGTCTTGGGCCCGAGGGCATGCTTCCGGTGATCGGGACGATGGCCGCCTCCACGCAGGCGCCCCTCTCCGTCTTTCCCAACGCGGGCCTCCCGGAGCTAGTGGACGGGGCGACAGTCTTCCGAAAAGGGCCCGCCGAGATGGCGGCGTTCGTCGACCGCTTCGTCTCGGCCGGGGTGAGCCTGCTGGGGGGGTGCTGCGGCACGACCCCCGCGCATATCGCGGCGATGGCGGCGGCGCTCGGGCGGCGGAGGCCGGCGCGGCGCGCGGTGCCGCCCCTCCTGCGGTTGTGCAGCCGCACGAGGACCGTCGTCCTCGACCCCGGCAAGGGGCCCCTCGTCATAGGCGAGCGGATCAACTTGAGCGTCAGGGCATCGATGGCGCGCTCCTTCATACTGGGCGACACCGCGGAGCTGCGCGACGCGTCCATAGCCCAGGCGCGCGAGGGGGCCCACGCCCTGGACCTGAACGCCGGGGCGCACGGCGAGTCGCTCGGGGTCGGGGCGGTTTCCGAGGCGGACCTGATCTCCCGCGTTGTGCGCCTTGTCCAGCGGTGCGTGGACGTTCCACTCGTGATCGACTCGAACGACCCGGACGCCGTGGCGGCCGGCCTGGGGGAGGTGGAGGGGCGGGCGCTGGTCAACTCGGTCACCGCGGACGCGGATTCGATGCCGCGGCTTCTCTCCATAGCCCGCGCCTACGGTGCGGCGATCATCGTGCTGCCGCTATCGGGGAGCGAGATGCCGGAGAGCGCCGCAGGGAGGGTGAAGCTCGCCGAGGAGGTGATGGGGCGCGCGCTCGATGCCGGGGTTAGGGCAGAGGACATCCTCGTGGATCCGCTTGTGATGGCGGCGGCGGCCTCGCAGGAACAGCCGGGGGTGGCGATCGAGGCGCTGCGCATGATGAAGGCGCGGGGATGGCGGACCGTCCTCGGGCTGAGCAACGTCTCGCACGGCCTCCCTGAGCGGAGCAGCCTGAACGCGGCGTTCCTGGCAATGGCGGTCGGGGCGGGTCTCGACGCGGTCATCTGCAACCCATCCGACGAGCTCGTCATGCGCACCTTGCGCGCGGCGCGCGTGCTGGCGATGCGGGACGCCGGGGCGCGGGAGTTCATGGCGCTTTCCGGGGCCCCGCCCTCCGCGCCCGCTCCGGCGAAAACGGCCGCCCTGCCCGCCCGGGATCGCGTGAAAGAGCGGCTCCTGGCCTCGATCCTCGCCGGGGACCGGGACGGGGTGATACCCGCGGTCGAGGAGGCGCTCGCCCATGGGATCCCACCGCTCGAGATCAACATCTCGATGCTCGCCCCGGCCCTCGAGGAGGTGGGTGCGCGCTTCGAGCGCAGGGATATCTTCCTGCCGCAGATGATCCTCGCCGCCGAGACCGTCCAGGCCGCCTTCGCGCGCCTCAAGAGGGAGATGAAGGGGGAGAGGATACCGTCCCGGGGGAGGATCGTGATGGCGACGGTCCTGGGGGATGTCCACGACATAGGTAAGAACATATGCTGCACCGTCCTCGAGAATTACGGCTACGAGATCGTGGATCTCGGCCGGAACGTCCCCGCCGAGGTGATCGCCGAACAGGCCGCGGCGGCGAAGGCGTCCCTGATCGGGCTCTCCGCGCTCATGACGACCACGATGCGGCAGATGGAGTCGGTGATCGCCGAGGTCCGGCGGCGCGGGATGCCGCAGAAGGTGATGGTAGGCGGCGCCGTTGTCACACCCGCCTACGCCCGCAAGATCGGGGCGGACGGGTACGCGCGGAACGCCGGGGAGATCGTGCGCCTCGTGAAGCGGCTCTCCGGCGCCGCCGGCCCGCAGCCAAGGGCCTAATATTCGAGTGACGGAAGCGGTGGCCGGGGCAATAATACAGCGCCCCGGCCACCGCTTCCGTC
>CALLYX010000023.1 GCA_937858775.1 uncultured bacterium
AGATATCGTCCGCCTGCCCGATGTAGTAGAACCACCCACCGCCGATAGACGAGCGCGGAACCGCGATGTGGAGATCAGTTATCTCTCCGATTTCCAGCGCGTCATGACACGGCGTCTCCGTGGGCGTTTGAGTCGGCGTAGGCGTGGCCGTCGGCGTCTCCGTGGGCGTCGGGGTATCATTCTGCGTCACGTCGAACTGGCCGGTGGTGCCGTACGAACCGTTCCCCGAAAGCGGGGTGGGCTGAATGCGGAATCGCACATCCGTCGCACCGGAGGGGAGGTCCGCGGCGGAATCCCAGTCGTAGGTGTGAGCCTCGCCGCCGATCCCGGCCGAGAGATTCACGCTCCCGTCGCCGCCTGGTCCCATAGTGGCGTCGTAATAGTTGACGCCGTCCGTGCTGTACTTGAATGACGCCCCCTGCGCGTTCTCCGCCGTCCAGTTGAAGAGACGGTATGAGATGAGTATGTTCCCGCTTGACGGGCTCAGGGGCGTGTCCAACTCCGCCGACATGTTCCCCTTCCTAACCGCCGCCCCGAGGCTGAAGATCCTGTAGGGCGCGGGGGACCGGCCGGAGCGCAGAATGAAGTAGCTCTCGCCGAGCCGGACGGCGTCGAAACCGTAATTCCTGCTTTCATTCCAGCTGCCCGGGGTCGAATTGATTGTACCGATCGTGTTTATCGGATCCTCGCGCAACATCCAGTTGATGCCGTCCGTGGAGTAGTGCGAGAGGATATTCTCAAACCCCTTGCCGGTCCACAGCATATAGCCCTGGGACTCCCCGTTTACGAACACCTCCTCCAGCGCGTCCATGTGAAGCCCTCGGGGGTCAGCGCCGGAGAAGGTGATGATGGCGCTCACCTCAGGCGTCGGGGAGGGGGTGGGGGGAGGATACAGCGTCGGTACGGCTGTCGCCCAGCGGTCTTCCGATTCCTGGTCCCACGCGTACAGCTTCCAGTCCAGGCCGTTGTGCGAGATGTACATCTCGAAACAACCCGGGTCGCCGCCGTCATTTTTGGCGCCCAAGTAGAAGACATAGCGGTTGTTCATCGGGTTCGACGTGTCGAGCGTGTCCGGTTTCTCCGGTCGGTACAGGACGTCCGGCTTGACCATGTTCACGCTGCCGACCGGCGCGGAGGCCTTGTAGTGCGGCGGACAGTATTCGTACTGGTTGGCGGCCGTCCAGTTGAGGCCGTCGGGGGATTCGGCGTACTGAAAATGATTGTTCGCCCCGTAAGCCGAAAACCACATTTTATACTTGATGTCCGAGGCACCGCCCATCGTCTCCGACGTGGGGAAACAGTCCTTGTTGAAGGCCACGGCGTGGTGGCCGACGTCCCACATCCTGGATAAGCCCGCAATCGGCGTGGGGGTGCCCCATGTCTGACCGTCCGCCGAATAGGCGATCCAGTAGGTGTAGGGTGTCGGGGCGCTGGGTATCTGGTATTCGTGAATACTCACGAATTGCGTGCCGTCCCAGACTGTCCTGCTCTCGTAGTGCCTGTCCGCGCCCGAGATGGCTGGCGTTTCGGACGGGTTCCAGTCCGTGTACGTGAAATCCGTCCACGGCGGCGGTGTGGGCGTCGGGGTCTGAGAAGCGCAAGGAACGGCTAGGGCGAAGAGGAAGAGGGTGGAGAGCGGGCGAAGGAGGCGCGGTTTCATATAACCCCCCCTTTTGTCACGCTAATTTTAGCCGGCCGCGGCGCGCGGTCAACAGCAAATTTCAAATTATTTTCACCCCCCCCATGATCCCATGACAGACAAAACACCCCACCCCTGCACCGGGATCCCACGCCCCCCGCCGGCCGATCCGGATGCCGCCATCTCGTTCAAGACGGTTCGCGACGCGCGCGCCCCGGCCGATCCGGCCCCAGACGGATATTGACGCGCCTCGCGGGAAACGAATACAATTCGATATATAGACGCTCGGCGGGCTTCCGCTCCGAAAGGAGGCCGATCATGTCTGAACGGCGTTTGGCCGCAGCGGCGGCGCGTTTCGCCTCGGCTGCGTGGTTGCTCCTCGCTGCCCGGGCCTCGGGCCAGGAATGCGTCGAGTGGCGCCTCGATGACCCCCTCGATTTCGACCTCCACCACGTCATGATAGGAATCGACGGCGCGTCCCTGGAGAAGAATCGCAGGATCGGCGACGAATGGGATGACGTGTCGCTCCCGTTGAATGCCCCCGATAGCAAGGTGTACGACATCGAGCAATTCTCCGACGGCTGTCTGTACGCGACGGGCGTCAGGCCCGTACCGGGCCCCTTCTTCGGGAATGTCTGCAAATCCTGCGACGGGGGCGCCACGTGGAGCTGCGCGGAACTCACGGCCCCGCCGGACCGGCGGTGCACGAACGTGTCCCGCCTCTACCAGGCCTCGGACGGCGTCATCTACGCCGCGGGATACGACGACTCGTCGACGCTCCAGAACTCGGGCGTTTGGCGCAGTTTCGACGACGGGGCGACATGGAGTCTCATGCATGCGCTTCCCGGGAAGGGATGCACGAGCATCGTGGAGGCGGCCGACGGCGCCATTCTCGCCTCCACCAGGAATTACGGCTCCGTCTGGCGCTGCGCCGATCCGGTCGGCGCCCCGGCAACCTGGGTCGAGGTGTTTCAGACCCCCTACATCCACTGGGGCGGCGCGCCGGCCACCTACCCGTCATACCCCCCCCCTGTGCTGCCGGCTTGCCTCTATCTCTTTAACAACTACGGCGAGCATTGCGGCGGCTGGCCGTACACCTCATATCCCGACCCTTACCGCCCGGACAGGACGCAATCCCTCTTCCGGGCCGACGACGGGACGCTCTTTGTCTCCACCAACTCAGGCAGCGGGAGCATCTGGTCGGGCGCGACGGCTGTCCGGAATTTCGGGCACGTCTACCTGTCCGCCGACAACGGCCTTACGTGGCAGGACAGCGGCTCGTGGAACCCGCCCCCGGCGGCCGACATGAACTACTGGGGGTACTGGAACGGGAGCGCGTGGGTACAGCACACGCACTGGGACGGATCGCACGCCGCGGACCCGGTTCCGACGATGCAGTCGTTTCCGACGTGGGTGGACCGGATCTGGCAGGACCGCGCCGGCGCGATCTACGCGCTCACGTCGAGCGGCGACCCGCTGCGCTCATGGATGCTCGACCCGCGCCCCGACGGCATCGTGTTCGTCTACGACCGCGACGGGCAGACGTGGGACGCGCTGGGGAACCTGCCGGGCACCGGCGCCTGGCCCGGCACGGACTCGTACAGCCAGTACAACGCGCTCTACTGCCACGACATAGCCGAGGACGAGATCTCCGGGGATCTCTATACCGTGACGAGCCCGCAGGCCCTCGTCATCCGCTCCTCGGACGGAGGGGTCACATGGGACTGGTTCACGTCCCCGCGGACGATCTTCGGGAAGCAGGCGAGCGGCGACTTTTACAGCATGGAGCTCACCTGCAACTCGTGCCTGTACGTGGGGTACCACGCGAACGGCGAGATCTACGCGTCGCGCGCGGGATACCACGCGGACGGCTACCTGCAGAATGTCCACGGGTTCGGCCACTCCGGCCCTCTGACGCTTTTCGAGGAGACAACCTCGAGCGGCAGTCTCGGGACGATCACCTACTGGATCTCCGGCGACGGCTCCGCCTGGTACTGGTGGAACGGCGCGGGGTGGACGCAGACGACGGTCCCGGCCGAGAGCAACCCGGCGACGGTAATCAACGCCCACATCGGGTCGTTCCCCTCCAACGGGAATTTCTTCTTCCGCGCCTTCCTGCATCCCGCGACCGTGAACGGCTGCCCCAAGACCCCGCACCTCCTCTCTGTGCGCGCCTGCGCGCAGAAGGCCCCGCCCACGCCCACGCCCACGCCCGCGTATACGCCAACGCCCGCCCCGACCCCCTGCTGGTGCGATGAGCCGGTGGTCGACGTGACCCCCCGCATGCTCTTCGCGGGCGACGTGTTCACCGTCTCGGTCTGCGTCCCAGTGGCCTTTCCAAAGCCGGTCGACGTTTACGTCGTGATAGTCACGCCGGACGGGCAGGAATGGTCCATCCTCGGCGACGGGACGGCGCGGATGGGCCGCTTCCCGCTCGCCCGCGGATACACGAACGAAGAATGCTGGTGCGGACCGGTGCTGCGGCACACCGTCTGCGAAGGGGCGCTCCCCGGAGAGTACACGGTCTTCCTGGCCTTCATGCCGGCCGGGATGCCGCCGGACGTCCGCAAGGTCCTGGGGATCGCTTGGGTGCACGCCGAGGTGTTTCCGTAGCCGAGGGCCCGGCGCCGCGAAGCGGGCCCGCCTCCCGGGCGGGCCCGCGGATGGACGCGTTTCGAGACTGGGCTACGGCTTCGGCGCCAGCGTGAAGCTGTTCGAGATGATCACCGGCTGCGTCGGATCGATCCAATCCCAGGGATTCCTGTCCCTGTCCAGAAACGCCGCGGCAAAGGCCCACGTCAATGTGTCCCCGACCTTCGGCACGGTGAACACGAGCGACCCGAGCGCTATGTCTCCGTCGAGCGGGAATCGCACATTCTCGAACGCCTTGGGCGGGGCCTGGCCCTCGTAGGCCTCCGGCTGCAACTTGCCGTTGAAGACGTACAGCCAGCCCGAACTGGCCGTGACCTCCTCCACCGTCGCCGAACATGACCTCGACCACCCCGCGGGCGGCGACGGCGGGGGGGTGCACGGCGGATTTATCCTCGCCGCGAGATAGATATCCAGCCGGTCGCCCCTATAGCCGTAGTCGTCCATGTACGCCTCCCAGGCGAGGACAACCTTGTCCCCCGGATGGTAGACGGTCTTGCCCTGGTTCGGCAGGACCTCGATCTCGACGTAGCGGACGTAGGGCGTGCCGGTCGGGGTCGGCGTGGGGGTAGGGGTGGGAGCCGAATCCACGGCGTATACGTTGCCGTCGCCGGCGCCGAAGAAGACCCTGCCGTCGGATGAGACGGCCGGCGAGGAGCGCACCGCCCCGCCCGCAAGATACGTCCAGACCGTCCGCCCGGAGGCGGCGTCCACGATCCGGAACCTGCCGTCGTCGGATCCGTAGTAGATCCTCTCCGACAGGTCGAGGGCCGGGGACGTGAGCACCTCGCCGCCCGCCGCGAACACCCCCTGGAGGGCGCCCGCCGAATTGAGGGCGTAGACCGTCCGGAACGAGGCCGCGTAGATCTCCCGGCCTCCCCCGCCTATCGCGGGACAGGTGCGGACATTCCCCTCCGCGCGGAACGACCATCTCATCGCCCCGTTCGAGGAGAGCCGGTACAGATGGAGATCGTCCGAGCCGATGAATACGCTTCCGTCCGGCCCGATGGACGGCGAGGAATAGACCGCCCCGCCGGTCAGGAAGGACCACTCCAGGAAGCCGTTGGATCGGATACAGTACAGCCGGTCGTCGCGGGACCCGAACGCCGCCCTCCCGTCCGCGCCGATGGCCGGCGAGGAGCGCACCTGGTCCGCCGCCGCGTACGTCCACTTGAGCGCCCCCCCCGACTCCAGCGCGTACATCCGCGCGTCGTCCGAGCCGAAGAAGATATCCTCGTCCGGCCCGAGCGCCGGGGAAGACCAGACCGGCCCCCCGGCGGCGAACGACCAGCTCAACGAGCCGTCCGCGCCGAGCGCGTAGAACACCGCATCCCGCGAACCGGCGTATACAGCCCCGCCGGCGCCGACGGCGGGCGAGGAGGACACGGCGGCGGCCGTGCAATACGACCAGCGCAGCGAACCGTCCGGCCCGAGCGCGTAGATCCGGCAGTCGTCCGAGCCGACGTAGACGCCCCCCGCGCCATCCACCGCGGGGGAAGCCGCCACGGCGCCCCCCGTCGCGTAAGACCATTGAAACCGCGGTATCACCGGCCCCGGATAGGGGGAGACGCCCGTGCGGGCCGCGTCGCGGTGGAAGATCGGCCACGCGGGCTGCCCGGCGGCCGGACCGCAGGAAGAGACCGCCGCGGCGGCAAGGAAGGACATGATGCGTTTCGGTTTCATCCCGACCTCCCGGAGGGCGGCCCCTGCCGGCGCCGTATCACGGCGCGGGCGGCGGGGAGACACGGATGCGCCCGCTGGAAACGGCGGCAGACAAAGGGGAAAGGCATGGCGAAAACCCGCCCTATTGGCTGGGGTTCTTTTCGATGCAGGTCACGACCTGGCCCCCCTTGAAGATGAAGATATCCCCCGTGGACTGGGAGACCGTGATCGCGACCGCCTTGGTGGCCGCGGTGATGGCCGCCGCGCTGTAGTGGCGCGAGCCGAGCCCCTGGGGGAGGGAGGTGGGGACCATCTGGGCGGAGATGTAGGCGCCGGCGGTCTCCACGACGCCGTTCGGCCGGATGATGAACGCCCCGTCGACCTGGGAGAGCTCCTTTATGGTCTCCTGCACCCCTGGATTGAGTATCTGGCGGCTCTCCTCCGCGTGTCCCTTGAACGGGTTGATGATCATCTGCTCGACATGCTTCATCACCTCGCGCGTGTCCCCGAGCACGAAGATCGTGCCGACCGAATGCCCCTCGCGCCCCTCGTTCGCGATGCCGATAGCGATGCGCATGAGTTGATCGAAGACGGTGTGGTCCACCTCCTGCGCGAAGTCGGCCATCTCGGGCGAGGCGAGGAGCGAGAACTCCTTCCCCACGTCTATCACCGCGAGGACGTCGAGCTCCTCCTTCTCCTGGGTGCCCGAGAGGAAGACGATCCTGTCCTTCGGGCTTATGATCTTGCCCGAGACCGCCATGATGATGCTGACGGTGATCTGGGCTATGCGGGAGAGGTTGGCGGAGGGGAGCTGGAGGGCGTGCCCGAAAAGGTCCAGCCCGCGCGCCACCAGCTCGGGATAGGCCGAAAAAAGGACGACCTTGTACGCCTGGGCGCACTCGCGGAGCGCCTTGAACTCTATCGGCACGTCCCCGAAGACGAAGAGCGCCTTCGCCTCGGTCTTGCGCGTGATGGATATGGCCGCCTTGACAAGCGCCGTGGTGATAGCGGCCGGCTTCGCCGCGTGTTTTTCCTTGGAACCGCGCCTTGCCATGGAATATCTCCTCCGTCGGTTGGCACAGCGTCCCGCGCCGCCGCCCGGCGGCGAAAGGCCCAAAACGTCCTCCCCCCCCCGCCCCCGCGCCCTGCACCGGGGAATGGGGCGCGGGCCGGCGCGAGAGGCGGTCCGTTCAATACTTCAGCCCGGCCTCGCGGGCGAACTCCTCCAGCGCCTTGCGCTGCCTCGTGGTGAGATTGCGGGGCGTGGCGACCTTGAGGCGCACGAACATATCCCCCTTCCGCCCATCCGCCCCCTCCACGCCGCGACCCCGGAGGCGCAGGGCCGTCCCCGTCTGCACCCCCGCGGGGATCCTGACCATCGCCGTCCCCTCCAGCGTCTCGACTGGCATCTTCGAGCCGAGCGCCGCCTGGGCGAAGTTGACCTTGATCTCGCGGTAGACGTTCAGCCCCTTCCGCTCGAAGAAACGGTGCGCCCCGAGGCGCACGACAAGGATCAGGTTCCCCGGCGGCCCCCCGGCGGGCCCCGGCTCCCCCTGGCCCGCGACGCGGATCTTCGAACCGTTGTCCACCCCCGGCGGCACCTTGAGGGTTATGCGCCGATGCCGGATCCTCGCCCCCCGCCCTCCGCAGAGCGGGCACGGCTGATGGATGATCCGCCCCCGGCCGTAGCAGCGCGGGCATGGGCGGCTGAAGGCGAATCCGCCCTGCGATATCGAGACGGTGCCGGCGCCGCCGCACTCCGGGCATTGAGAGACGGACGAACCGGCGCGCGCGCCCGTGCCCCCGCAAGCGTCGCACGGCTCCTCGCGCGGGATGCTGACGGTGCGCCGGCCCCCCTTGACCGCCTCCTCGAACGGGACCTCGATCTCGAAGGTGAGGTCCTCGCCCCGGCGCGGTCCGTAGCGCTCACGCCGGGCGTGCGTACCCCGGTCGAAAAACCGGCTGAAGAAATCCCCGAGGTCGCCGAAGCCGCCGTAATCCTGCGCCGAGAAGCCGGGCCTCCCCGTCCCCCCCGGCGCCCCGCCCGCGAAGTCGAAGTCGAAGGCGGCGTCCTTCATCCGGTCGTACTGCTTCCTCTTCGCCGGATCTGAGAGCACGTTGTACGCCTGGGAGACCTCCTTGAACTTCTCCTCGGCGACCTTGTTCCCCGGGTTGGCGTCGGGATGGTATTTCTTGGCGAGCCTGCGATAGGCGCGCTTCAGTTCGTCCGGCCCCGCCTTGCTGTTGACGCCGAGCGTCTCGTAGAGGTCTTTCCTGGGAGGCATGGAACTCACGCATGGGATCCGGGAGGGCGGATCCCCCCTGGGGGCGCAAGCGCCCTCACATTATACTGTACCTGGGCCCGCCGCCCGCCTCCGGGCAGTGCCAGATGATGTTCCCGTACGGGTCCTTGATATCGCACGTCTTGCAGTGGAGGCAGTTCGAGAAGTTGATCCTCAACCTTCTCACGCCCCCCTCCTCCACGAACTCGTACACCTTCGCCGGGCAGAAGAGCCGGCACGGGTTCCCGTACTCCTCCGTGCATCGCCCGTAGCAGATCGCCGTGTCCGGCACCTCCAGGTGGCACGGCTGGTCCTCCTCGTGCTCCGTGCCGGAGAAGAAGACGTTGTCCTCCCGGGTGAAGGCGAGTTTTCCGTCGCACCTCATCGGGGCCCCGCCCCCGCGGGGGCCGCGACGCGACGCGATCGTCTCCATCGTCCGGGCGTCCTCCACCGCCCCCATCGGATCCACAAGCCCCCGCCCCCTCGTCAGGTATTGCAGGGCCGCCGTGATCATCCCCGGAAAGAGGCCGCCGTGGAACGCCTGGTGGAAGTTCCGCACGAGGCGCATCTCCTTCCCCGCGGCCCCGTCCTGCATCCGCCGGTCGAACCCGCCGAGCGACGCCGCGGAGAAGTCGTCCTTCTCCAACGCCCCCCAGATCGTCTCCGCCGCGGCGATCCCCGACTCCATCGCGAGGTGGATCCCCTTGATCCTCTGCGCGTTCACGAACCCCGCCGCGTCGCCGATGATGAGGCAGCCGTCCGTCGAGCAGCGCGGCAGCGCGTACATGCCGCCCTCGGGGATCGTCTTGGCCCCGTAGGCGACACGCTCGCCGCCGTCGAGGAGGCGGGCGACGAACGGGTGCGTCTTGAAGCGCTGCATCATCTCGTACGGGTCGAGCGCCGGGTCGCGGTAATCGAGCGATACGACGAGGCCGAGGGCGACGCGGTTGTCCGCCATGTGGTAGATGAACCCGCCCCCGAACGTCCGCATTCCGAGGGGGAAGCCCATCGTGTGACTCACGTGCCCGGGGCGGAAGTTCGCGGGCTTCACCTTCCACACCTCCTTCATCCCGAGCGCGTACCCCTGCGGATTCCTCCCCTCGAGCAGTTTCTTCTCCTCCACGAGGTTCCGCGTGAGGGAGCCGCGCGTCCCCTCGCCGAGCACGGTCACGCGCGCCCGTATCTCGGCCCCCGGCTCGAACCCCTCCTTCTCCCCGCCGGCCTTGTCGCGGCCGCGGTCGCGGCACCGCACCCCCGCGACGCGCCCCCCGTCCCAAATCAGCTCGGCGGCCGGGAAATGGTCGAAGATGTCGGCGCCGAGGGCCTCGGCCTTCTCCCCCATCCACTTCGTGAAACGCGACAGGGACACGAGGGCGCATCCCTTGTTGGCGAGCGGAGGAGGGGTGATCGGGGCCACGACGCTCCCGCGCCTGGTGAGCCAGCGGACCTCGTGGGAGGTGACCACGGCCTCCACCGGGGCGCCCTGCGCGCGCCAGCCGGGCATCAGGGAGTCCATGGCGCGCGGGTCGAGGATGGCGCCGGAGAGGTTGTGGAAGCCGAGCCCGGCGGATTTTTCGATCACCGCCGCCATGAGCTCGACCTTCCCGCCCTTCCCCGACCCGGAGGCCTTCCGGTTGTGCTCCCCCTGGAGCTGCATCAGGCGGATCGCCCCCGCGAGCGACGCGGGGCCCGCGCCGACGAAAAGGACGTCGACATCGAGAACCTCCCTCTCTCTCGGCATTCGGCCCCCCGGCGGCGCCCCGCGCGGCGCGCTCCTTCATTATAATACGGGGGCGGGGCGTGGGAAACAGTTTATAGGGGCGCTGTCATAGGGGCGCCGAACCAAGCCGCGCCGGGGACACGGGGCGCCGCGGGGTTCGCCGGGGACGCGTCCCGCCGGTTGAACCCATTGAACCGCCTGAACGGCACTAATCCCGCCGGCGGCGGGCCGGCACGGGTCGGCCCCGCAGGCGGGGGTCGCGGGCGCTGAAAGATCTCGCTGAAAGATCTCTACCCGGCGCGTGGAGGGCGCATTATAATACACCCGCGCGAAGCGAGGCGCCCGAAAGGAGATCCCGATGAACGTGCCGTTCCGCCGATTCGCCGCAGCCGCGGCTGCGGTGCTCCTCGCACTCCATCCCC
>CALLYX010000024.1 GCA_937858775.1 uncultured bacterium
CGACCGGCTCGCCGGGCAGGGGGGCGGGCGCCGGCGCGGGCCTGCGGAACGGCGCGGACGTGCGGAGCAGGGCGCGCCCCTCCCGCACGGTCATGGGGATCTCCCCATCGGCTGTGCGCGCCCAGATGGCGGGGACGGGCGGGAGGAAATCCGGGGCGCCCGCCGCGGCCCATCGGCAGAAGCGGCCGGGCGGGCCGTCGAAGCGCGGGCGGCCGGCGTCCATGAAGATGACGCGCGACGCCATGGGGAGGCAGCGCTCGATCCGCTGTTCGACGAGGACGATCGTGCAGTCGAGGTCGTCGCGCAGGCGGGCGAGGAGGGATAGGAGCTCCTCCGCCGCCACAGGGTCGAGCTGCGAGGTCGGCTCGTCGAGGACGAGGGCGCGGGCCCCCGTGGCCAGCACGGCCCCGAGGGCGACGCGTTGCAGCGTCCCCCCCGAGAGATCGGCGATACGGGAGCGGAGGATGCCGCCGATGCCGAGGCAGTCGGCGATCTCGGACACCCGGCGGCGCACGACGGCCGGTGGGAGACCGAGGTTTTCGGGGCCGAAGGAGAGCTCCCGGTCGACGCGCGTCATGAGCGTCTGCCTCTCCGGGTCCTGGAGAACGATCCCGACCTCCTTGTGCAACCGGCGCCGCCCGACGCTCTCGACGGCGACGCCGCGCAGGAGGAGGCGCCCGCCGATTCTCCCGCCGAAGAATCCGGGGACGAGGCCCGCCATGGCGCGCGCGAGGGTGGTCTTCCCCCCGCCCGCCGGACCGGTCACGAGCGCAAAGTCGCCCTCGCCGATCGAGAGCGTGACCCGGTCGAGGGCGGGGCGAGCCGCGTCCGGGTAGAAGTAGGTGAGCCCATCCATCTCGAAGATCGTCACCGCGACGCCCTCCGGGAGAGGGCGACGCCCGCGAGGAACGGCCCGGCCGCGGCGCATAGCGCGGCCATATCCCCGGGACGCGCGAGCGGGCCGAGACGCGGGTGGCAGGCGTAGACGCCCCTCCCGGCCGCGAGCCCGATGACTGTCGCCGCCAGCGAGATACAGGCGCCGCCGGCGAGAATGATGTCGCGGGGGCGCCACGGCGGGAGGGGCGGGGCCGCACGCGAGCCGCTTCCGAACCCCCTCGTGTGGAGCGCCACGGCGGTGTCCCACGCCCCCTCGATCGAGGAGGAGAGGAGGGCGCGCAGGATAGGGCGGGCGGCGGCGGCGCGGGCGCACGCGCCGCGGGCGTCGACGGCGGCGCCGCGCACGCGCATGACGCCGCGTATGCGGTCGAGGTCGCGGCGCATGCGCGGCATCGCGAGGACGGTGAGGGCGGTCGCGAGGGCCGTCTTCGGGGCGAATCGGGAACAGAGGGAGAACGCGTCGTCCGCGTCGGCGAGCGATTCGGCCAGGGAGAAGGAGGCCACGGCGAGGGCGATCCTAAGGCCGGACGCGATGCCGAAGACGACCGGCTCTAGGAGGATGGGGATGGGGCCCGCGAGCGGGAGTGGCGGAAGATGGAAGAGCACCGTCTCCCCCGTTCGGGATATCAACGCGTTGACGGCGGCGAATGCCGCGGCGAGCGGCAGGGCGGCGGCGAGCGCCCTGCCGCTCGCCGCCGGCCCGGCCGAGACGGCGATCGCGGCCAGCGCGGAGGCGAGGAGCGCCCCGAGCCAGAGCGGATTCGTCCAGCAGGCGGCCGGAAGGAAGAGCGCCGCCGCGCAGGCGAGCGCGGCGGCGGGGTGGTACCTGGGCCGGTCGGCTATTCCCATCGAGTCCGTTTCCAGTTGCGCCGCCCCGTGCCGGTTCATTTCCCCATCCCCCCGTCCCGCGGGGGCGCCGGGGGGCTCACTCGACGGCCGGCGCGGGGCGGATCGAGCCGCCGTCGATCACGGCCGCGGCCATGCCGCGGATCCGCTCGGGGCGCGATATCAGGATGTCCGCGGCCCGGCGGGCGGCGTCCAGGTCCGTGCCCGTGACGAGCCAGAGCGGCGTCGGACGGGATCTTCCGCCAGCCACCGCGGCTATCGCGCCCGCGTTCGGGTAAGACGCCCGCGGTCTCCCCGCGAGGTCGAGGACTCGCATCGCCGAACGGTCGCCGTCGATGAAAAGGCCGCACCGTCCCCCGTGCGACACGGCCGTCCGGACCGCCGGGAATCCGGCGATCTCCTCCCACGGGCCGATGGCTAGGACGGGGGAGTCGTCCGGCGCATCCCCGGCATGGATCGGCAGCGCCCGCACATCAGGGAGGCCCCGGCCCTCCAGCGACGCCTTGAGGGCGGCGGCCTTGTCTTCGGCGCCGGGCGTGTGGACGACGAGGACCGGGCGCGCCGGCCCCGCGGCAGAACCGAGGAACGGCCGCGGGTAAGAGCCGATGAGCGCCCTAACCTGGCCCACTCCCTCCCACGCGTGGTAATCCCACCAGATCTCGTCGCCGCGTCGCGCGGCGTACGCCCCCGCCCCTGTCTGCGCCATCATCCCGTTCGCGTAATAGAACCACGCCCGCCCGCCGCGTTCTTCGGCCTTCCCAGGGATGCCGTTGATCCTCTCGACGAAAGCCCCGCCGAAGGCGGTCTCGACGGTCGAAACGCGCCCCAGAAGCCCCATTGCCGAGGAGGGGCGCCACGGCATGGACCTCTCTAGGACGGGGGGGGTAGCGAAGCCCCGGCTGATGCGCACCGTGACATCCCCGATAGGGGGGGCGCCCGAACCGGTTTCCGCGGCGAGCGGGAGGGAGAGAATCGCCCAGAGAAGCTTCATCGGGGCCTCAGTAGTTGATCGCGCAGACCGCGTCCAGGTCGAAACCGGAGGCGCCGGCCCCCGAACACGACCCCATGTCGGTCACATGCCTGACCCTGTCGCCGTTGATGTCGACGAGCCAGTTGTCCCCAGTCGCCGTGATGCGGACGTAGCGGATCCAGTCGAGCCTCGCGGC
>CALLYX010000025.1 GCA_937858775.1 uncultured bacterium
CCCTCGTTCATCATCTCCCCCGTCTCGCGCGCCATCCCGAAGGTGCCGAGTTCGAGGCCCGCCTGGACGTCCTCGGAGGTCTTGCCGATGAGGGCGATCTCGAAGTCGTGGATGGCCGTTGAGCCGTTCATCGCGACGGCGGTGACGGCGCCCCGCCTCATCAGGTCGATGATGACGGGGCCGAGGCCGCATTTCACCACGTGCCCGCCCATGCAGGCGAGGATCGGCCTCCCGCGCCGGCGCGCGGCGACGATCGCGTCCACGACCGCCCTGAACTCCTCGCCCGCCAGGATGCGGGGAAGGGAGGCGTAGAAGCTGGAGAACGCCCCCCCCTTCCGGCACGGCTTCCCGAACATGGGGATGGCCACCTTGTGTTTCCTCGCGGAGATCGGGACGGCCTTGACGCGGCGGTGCAGGGGAAAACGGGTTGTCTCTGGCATGGGAGGCGCCTTTCCGACCGGGGAATGCTATCAGCAAAGGCGGGGGGAAGTCAACCGCGAGCCCCGCCGCCGGCGGGGGCGATGACGGCGTACCCCGCGGCGAGGGTGCGCGTGTGGGAGAGGGAGAGAAGGGCGACGCTTCCCCTGGGCAGGGGCGCGGAGGGGGCGAGGCGGGGCATCCCCCACTTGTCGCGCTCGACCTCGATCAGGCGGTATGGGAGGGGGCGGAGGCCCGCCTGCCGCATGGCGGCGCGGAGCGCCGCCTTGGCCGCGAAACGCGCGGCGAGTCGCTGCGCCCTTGCCGCGCCCGCGCCGCAGTAGGCGAGCTCCGCCCGCGTGTAGACCCGGCGGAGGAATCGGCCGCCGAAGCGCTTCTCGGCCGCCGCCACGCGTTCGATCTCGACGACGCAAAGACCGGCGGAGGTCATATCCGTCCCCTTTCGAGGCGGGGCGAGGCGTTCCACCGCGCCGCGGTGCGGCGGCGCCCGCCGCGCGGCCCGAGCGTCAGCGCGCCGCCGGGGGCGTCCCGGGGCGGGTGCGCCAGCGGCGGTGCATCCAGACCCACTGCTCGGGGTGCTCCCTGACGTACCGCTCGATGACCCGCGACCACGCCTCGGTGTTTCTCAGGATGTCCGCGGCCCGGTCCCCCGTCCGCTGCATGGGGATCGGCTCGTCGACGACGATCCGGTGGGCCCGGCCCTCCCGGATGATGCGCGCCGGCACGAGGGGGGCGCCGCTCTTCATGGCGATCAAGACGGGGGCCGTGGGCGTATAGGCGGGGCGCCCGAAGAAATCCACGAACACCCCGTCGAGCTTCCGCACATCCTGGTCGGCGAGGATCCCGACCATGCCGTTCGATCTGAGCGTCTTCAATATCTCCCGCGGCGACTCGTCCCTGTAGAATACCTTGAACCCCTTGGAGGCGCGCAGGCGCGAGAGGAGCCTTTCGTACTTTTCGTAGTAGACGCGCCGCGCCACGACCCCGCCGCGGTAGCCGAGCGCCGCGAAGAAGGCCGGGATCAACTCCCAATTCCCGAGGTGCCCGGTGATGACGATGATCCCCTTTCCCTTCGCCAGCTCCCGGTCGACGATCTCCCTCCCCTCCATCCGGATCAGGCCGCGGAGGCGCGGCGCGTCGAGGCGGTGGTAGAGCGCGAGTTCCGCCATGTTCCGCCCGAGGTTCACGAACAACTCCCGGCCGATCCGCCGGCGCTCCGCGGGCCCCTTCGCGCCGCCGTAGGCGGCGGCGAGGTTGTCGAGCGTCTTGCGCCGCTCGCGCCCGAGCAGGCGGAAGGCGCACCGCCCCGCGAACTCGGAGACGGCGTAGAGGGCGCGGGCGGGGAGAAGGCGGGCGACGCCGAGCAGGAGCAACGCCCCGAGGTAGAGGAGCTCCTTCCGGGCCCTGCGCCCGAGCTTCTTCCTCCCGCGCGAGGTCATGGCCCGCCGCCCCTCGCCCGCAGCACCGCCTCCGTTTCGTCCCAGACGCGGTCCGCCCCTATCGAGGCCATGCACCATCCGGGCGCGTCGCACTCGCGCCGGTAACAGGGGCGGCAATCGGCCGCCGCGCATACGACGCGGTGCCCGGGGCCCCACGGGCCGGTGCGCGCCGGGTTCGTCGGGCCGAAGAGCGCCACCACCGGCGTCCCCACGGCGGCGGCGAGATGCATCGGGCCCGTGTCGTTCGTCACCAGGACGTCGAGCCGCTCCAGGAGGGCGGCCATCGCCAGCGGGTCGCCCACGCCGTCGACCGGCAGCGCCGGGCGCTTCATCATCGCCGCCGCGGCCGCGCCCTCCCCGGCGAACGCCCCGATCGCGACGACGGCGGCGCCCGCCTCCGCCGCGCGGTCGCCCAGCCGCGCGAAGGAGTGGAGGGGCCAGCGCTTGCTGGCCCAGCGGGCGGTGACGGAGAGCCCGACGCGGGGGGCCCGGTCCCGCGGCGGAAGCCCCTCGAGGAGCCGCGCCGCCAGCTCGCGGTGCGCCGCGCCCGTCCCCAGCGGAAACGAGACGCCGCCCCCCCCGAAGCCGAGGGCGGCGGGGATGAGGAGGTACTTTTCGACTGCGTGCATCTCGGGGGACGGCTCCCGCACCTTCACGTTGTATAGGAGTGGGGCGCCCTCGCGGGCGCCGGCGAAGCCGGCCCGCACCGGGGAGACCGTGGCCGCCGTGAACGCCGCGCTCCTCAGAAGCCCCTGCAGGTCGAGGACGGCGTCGAACCCCTCGGCGTACAAGGCGCGGCAGATGGAGACGAAGGACGCGGTCGCCCGGGCGAGCGTGCCGGACGGCTTCCAGAGATGGCGCGGGAAGAGTATGAGGCGGTCGACGCACGGGTTCCCGCCGAGGAGGCGGGAGTATTGGGCGTTGACGAGCCAGCAGATCCTCGCGCCGGGAAGGGCGCGGCGCAACCGGGCGGCCACCGGGAGGGCCTGGACGATGTCCCCGAACGAGCTCGGCTTGATGATAAGGATGTTG
>CALLYX010000026.1 GCA_937858775.1 uncultured bacterium
CTGCGGCAGCGATGAGCGGTCGCCGATTGCGCCGAGGGCGATGACGGCGGCATTCCTGAGCGCGGCGGAGGGCGAATCGAGGGCGCGCACCGCCGCAGGTACGGCGGCCCGGTCCCCGAGGTTCCCGGCCGCCGAGAGGGCGCCGAGCCTTACCTTCTCGGATGGGTCTGAAAGCAGGGACTCGATCTTGCGCGCGAAGCGGGAGGCGCCGAGGCCGCCCAGCGCCCTCGCGGCCTCGGCACGCACCCCGTCGTCCGCGTCGTCGAGGAGCAGGGCGATCTCTTCCGCGGTCTCCCCCTTCCCCATCTTCCCGATCGCAGCGGCCGCCCGGGTGCGCACGATCGCCTCCCTGTCGGCGAGCGCGCCGAGGAGGAGCGGAAGGGCGTCGGGCGAGCCGATCTCGCCGAGCACGAGGGCGGCCCGCGCGCGCCGTTCGGCCCCCGGCGCCTTGAGCTCCGCCTCGAGGTATTGGAGCACCGGCTCCCCCATCCCCCTGAGGAGCGCGGCGGTGGTCCTCCGCGTCTCCATCGTACCGTCGGCCACGTGGGCGGAGAGCGTCCGGATCCGGGCGATATACGCGTCGGCGCCGTCTTTCTCAGCGGCGCGCACGGAAACGGCGGCCAGCGCGCCGCAGACGGCAAGGGCGAAAGTCCTCATCGGGGCCCCTATCTGCGGTAAGTCACCGAACAGCCGGGCGTCTCCCAGAGCCGAACCTCGGCGACGCCCAGCGGCGCGAGGCGCTCCCAGATCCATCGCGCGACGATCTCGGTGGTCGGCTTTTCGAACAGATCGTTCAGATCGGTGTGGTCGAGCACGGAGATGACGCGCTCCTTCAGGGCCCGTTCGAGGGCTATGAAATCAAGGACGATGCCGTCCCGGCCGAGCGTTCCCGTGAACGACGCCTCCACCCGCCACCCGTGGCCGTGGATCTTCTCGCACGGCGCCCCCGGGAGGCGGAGCCGGTGGGCCGCCTCGAAACTGCCCGAAACCGTCACAAGGAACACGCCTCGCCGCCGTTTTCTCTTCACTTTTCCTCCCGGTCCGTCTTCACCAGCTCGTACGACCTGGACCCCATTCCGATCTCCTCGGCGTATTCGAGCATCCTTCTCCAGCCCTTGACGCCGGTGGCGGCGGCGATCGCGTCCCCGCCGGCGGCCTTCCCCTCCAGGCGGGAGGCGACGAGCACCTGTCCGGCGTTGACCAGGTCGGCGGAGGCCTGGTCGATGGCCACGGGGTCGCGGGAGGCGAGTATCCCCACGTCGGCGACGAACGGCGCGTCGTTCCATCCGCAACAGTCGCACTCGGGAGAGATCCGCATCAGGAAGTTGAAGAACGCGGCGCGCCCCCCCTTGCCGGCCAGGATCGCCTTGGCGTACTCGGCGGATTTCTCGAAGAGCGGCCCCTCCGCCGTCTCCCAGTTGATCGGTATGGCCTCGTGCGGGCATACCGCGACGCATTCCCCGCACCCCACGCACGCCTCGGGGTTGATCTCCGCCTTCATTCCCTCCGCGGCGCGGATCGCCCCGTGGGCGCAGGCGCGGATGCACCTCCCGCAGGCGGCGCACCGCTCGCGGTCGACCGAGGGCTTCACGTCGGAGTGGAGAATATGCTTGCCCGCCGGGGTGGTGCACCCCATCGCGATATTCTTGATCGCCCCGCCGAAGCCGAAGAGCTCGTGCCCCTTGAAATGGGCGAGGGAGAGGATAGCGTCCGCGTGGTGGATGGCCCCGGCCACCCGCACGCTCGCGACCCGCTTCCCGGCCGCCGGGACCTCGACCGCGTCCGACCCGGTGAGGCCGTCGGCCACGATGATCGGGGCCCCGGCGGAGGCGATCGAGAAGCCGTTCTTGAGGGCGGTGAGTACGTTGTCGATCGCGTTGTGGCGCCCCCCCGAGTAGAGGGTGTTCGTGTCCGTGAGAAACGGCTTCGCGCCGGCCGCCAGCACCTTCTCCACTATGCAGCGCGCGAACGGCGGCGGGATGAAGGCCACGTTGCCCCACTCCCCCCAGTGGAGCTTGACCGCGACCTTGTCCCCCGGCCGGAGGAGGGAGGCGAAATCGAGGAGATCGAAGAGGCGGCCCGCCTTTTGAAGGAGCGAGGCTCCGGAGCGCGACCTCAAGTCGGCGAAGTAGACCCTTGATGGCATGGCGTTGCCTCCTACTGGGGCGGAAGGGGGATCCTCTCGCGTTCCGCCGCCCGGGCGCGCGCCAGCCCGCGGAGCCGGTCGAACTCGGCGGGTTGCATCCGACCGACGCCGAGCGAGTCGCCTGACGGGTCGTTCCAGCCGTGGTAATCGCTCCCGCCCGTGACGATGAGCCCGAGCTCGCGGGCGGAGGCCAGGTAACGCTCCACCTGCTCCTCGGTGTGCTGGGGGGTGTGCGCCTCGATGCCGACGATCCCCCACGCGGCGAGCTGCGGGATCAACTCGTCCCCCGGCCAGATCCCGGGATGCGCCAGGACGGGGAGGCCGCCGGCGGCCGTGATGATGCCGATCGCCTCGGAGGGGCTGAGCTTGGAGCGCGGGGCGTAGGCGGGCTTCCCATCCCCGATGAACTTGTCAAACGCCTCGCGGATGGACGCGACATGGCCCCTGGCCACCATCGCCCTTGCGATATGCGGCCTCCCGACGGCGCCGTCCCCGGCGAGGGCGAGGATATCCGCGGGGCTCACCTCCATCCCGAGCCCGCAGAGGAGAGCCGCCATCTTCTCCATGCGCGCGACCCTGGCCGCCCGGAGACCCGACAGGGCGGCGCCCAGGCGTTCGTCGCGGTGGTCGATGTAGTAGCCGAGGATATGGTATTCGAACGCCCCGCGGTAGGCGTTGATCTCGACGCCGGGGACGAGCGTTATCCCCTCGGCCTCCGCCGCCGACAGCGCCTCCCCGATGCCGTTCACCGTGTCGTGGTCGGTGATCCCAAGCACGGAGAGCCCGGCCGCCCTCGCCGCGCGGACAAGCTCGGCCGGGGCGAGGAGGCCATCGGATGCGTTCGTGTGAGCGTGCAGGTCAATGCGCATGCGCGGGGCTGCGGGGGGCGCCCGGCCGGCCGGGCACCGGGCGGCGCGTCACGGTTGCTCGATGGAGCAGCGGATGTCGCCGTCCTTTCGCTCGAAGAGGATCGAGCCCCTCTTGCTGGTCCGTATCTGATATCGTTCCCCGGGGGGCTCCAGGCCGAGCAGGACGTCCCGGATGTAGATGCGAAGCTCGCCGACGGAGAGCCGGCTGTAATCTTCGCGCCACTTTAGAAGCATCTCCCGGACGAAACGCTCCGAGTCCCCCTTCCACGGCTCGGCGTTGCAGGAGTAGACCTGCTTTTCGATCGCGGCCGCGGGGGACGGGCGAACCGCCGCCGCGGCTGCCGCGGCGGTAAGTAGCGCGAAAAGAGCCGCGGGCAGCGGGGCGGTGTTACGCGCTGTATACCCGGTTGACGATTTCATCGACCTTTTTTTCGAGCGCCGACGTGGGAGAGGAATCGAACTCCCATCGCAGGTTCTGGATAATCCGTTTCTTGGCGTACTCCTTGGTCTGCGCGAGACGGCGGAAGAGACGCGCCCGCTCGGCGATCTCGTCGAGGTGCATCTTCTGGAATGCGCTGCTCTTGGCTGCCATTGCCCCTCCCCGTTTCGGTCCGGCGGGCCGGTTCTTTCCACGGCCGCCGCGCACCAGTATAGCCGATGCGCCCGGCGGCGTCAACGCCCCCCCCTCTCCCGAAACGTGAACGCGCCGGTGCGTCACGAGCCGGGTGGGATGCGCGCGGCTCGGCGCGGGAGCGGGGAGAAGGAATCGCGCCCCTGCCACGCCCGGCGCCGCGGATCGCCTATCGGACGCGCGGCTCGATGGAAACCGTGTCGATCCAGAGATCGGCGTTCCCGGTGTGGATGACGAGCGCGTCGAACGGCCCGCGGCGCGGCATGCTGAACTCAAGCCCGACCTGGCGGTAGCCGATGGTCTCCACCCCGGCCGGGGGCGCCAGGTCCAGCGAGGCAAGGAGTGCGCCCCCCGCGCGCGCCTCTATCCGGGCGAGGGGAACGCCGGGCTTCGCACCGGAGCAGCGCATACGGACGGCCAGGCGGTAATCCCCCGGGTCGAGCGCATGGCCCGGTCCTTTCAGGAGCGCCCCGGGCGGCGAGCTGTTTCTGTCGGCGTAACGCGCCCATCCCGTCGACGCCTCAGTGTCCGCGATGGCGGTCTCGCCGGTATCGCGCTGGAGGTCGCGGGCTCGGTAGCCACGGCGCCTCGTGAGCCAGGCGCGGTCGAGTTCCGCCCGGGAGCCGTCGGGGAGCGGGTAGGCGGCCAGCCTATCGAGGCGGAGCCACGGCTCGGTCAGGCGGCGGAGTTCGGTTCTCTGCGCGTCCGTGACGAGGCGGATGAGGATGAGCTCCGCGTCGCGCAGCGGCGCCTCGGCCGCCGGGCATCCGGCCGCCTCGATGCTGTAGAGGATCGTCGAGCGGTTGAAACGCGGGTGGGGGGCGATGACCCAGCCGAGCGGAACCGTTCCGGCCCCCGCCTCCCCGGCGATATCGCGCATGATCTCGTCCAGGCGCCAATTCTCCCGCCGGGGAGGGCCCATCTCGCCGGCCGAAATGATGCTGCGCGCGAAGGCGGCGCGGGCGCCGCCCCGGCCGATGGGGATGGAGAGATCGATCGGCCCGCCTGGCAGGCGGATGGAGAGCGCGGCGGCGTTCAGGACGCAGAAGAGGGCCGCCGCGGCCGCGAGACCCGCGCGCGCCGCGCGGTGCCCGATCATCGCGATCCCCGCCGCGGTGATGAGCGCCGCCGCGGGGAGGGCCGGGGCGAAGAGCCGCGGGTCTGATACCCCGAAGAGGCCGAGGCCGAGGAGGGGCGCGAAGAACCACGCGAGAAGCGACGGCTCGGCCCGCCGGCGGGCCGAGCCGTCGCTTCTCGCGTGGTTCTTCGCGCCCCTCCTCGGCCT
>CALLYX010000027.1 GCA_937858775.1 uncultured bacterium
GAGAAGGGCGGCGACCGCCGCGGCCGCCCCCCCCGAGCGGGTCCATGGCCGCATCCCCCTCGCCGCGAGCAGGCCGTAATACTCCTCAAGGGCGGCGATGGCGAGAAGGGCGGCGACCCCGTAGGAGAGGATCGCCCAGGGCCCATGGCTGAACCAGACCGAGAGGACCGCCACCGCGATCAGGACGGCGGAGCTGGCTACGCGCTTTGCGAACAAGTCATATCCCCCCGAAGCGCCGGGCGCGGCCCTGATAGTCGAGGAGGGCGCGGACGAAGTGCGGCCGCCTGAAATCCGGCCAGTAAACCGGGGTCACGTGCAACTCGGCGTACGATATCTGCCAGAGGAGGAAGTTGCTGATCCGCATCTCCCCGCTCGTGCGTATGAGCAGGTCGGGATCCGGCATCCCGGCGGTGTAAAGGCACGACGAGACGGCGTCCTCGTCCACGCCGTCCGGGTCGAGCTCCCCCCGGGCCGCCTTGGCGCAGAGCAGCCGCGCGGCGTCGGCGATCTCGCTCCTGCCGCCGTAGTTCAGGGCGAGGACGAGCGTGAGCCCCGTGTTCGACGCCGTGGCCGCGCACGCCTTCCGTATCGCGTCCCGCACCTCGGGTGGGAGCGGGGCGATGCGGCCGATCGCCCTCAGGCGGACGTTGTTCCGGTCGAGTTCCGGCGTCTCCTTCTTCAGGAAGCGGACGAGGAGGCTCATCAGGGAGGAGACCTCGCGCCTGGGGCGCTTCCAATTCTCCACCGAGAAGGCAAAGAGGGTGAGGCAGCCGATCTTGAGCTCCCCCGCGGCGCGGACGACCTCGCGGATCGATTCGACGCCCGCCCAATGCCCCCTGATCCTGGAGAGGCCGCGCCCCCGCGCCCATCGCCCGTTGCCGTCCATGATGATGGCGACGTGCGCCGGCATCCGCGCCGGATCGAGGCGCGACTCCTCGGGGGGGGGCGTCGTTGGCGCGTTCATGAGACCTCGCTCGGGGAAGGGGGCGGCGGGGGGATCAGGCGCTCTTCTTCCTTTCGGGGGCATACTCCATCGAGGGCTTCGCCGTCCCCCGGACCGCCTCCTCCGTGATCACGCACCTCGCGAGCCCGCGCTGGGATGGGACCTCGTACATGACGTCGAGCATGAGCTCCTCGAGCATCAGCCGCAACGCGCGGGCGCCTGTCCCCTTCTTGATGGCCCGCCGGGCCAGTTCCCGCAGGGCGCCGGGGGAGAAGGAGAGTTCGACCCCCTCCATCGCGAGGAGGGCCTTGTACTGCCTGACGACGGCGTTCCGCGGCTCGGTGAGTATCCGGATCAGTTCCTCCTCGGCGAGGGCGGAGAGCGTCGCGATCACCGCCATGCGGCCGACGAACTCCGGGATCATGCCGTACTCGATCAGGTCCTCCGGCTGCACGCGGGCCAGGACCTCGCCGCGCTGCTTCTCCGCCTCCCCGGCCGGTTTCACCCCGAAGCCGACACGCTTCTGCCCCAGGCGGCGCGCGATGATCTCCTCCAGGCCGTGGAACGCCCCGCCGCAGACGAAGAGGATATTGGTAGTGTCGACCGACAGGTATTCCTGATGGGGATGCTTGCGCCCCCCCTTCGGCGGCACGTTCGCCGTGGTCCCCTCGAGGATCTTGAGCAGCGCCTGCTGGACCCCTTCGCCGGACACGTCGCGGGTTATGGAGACATTGCTCACCGTGCGGCGTATCTTGTCGATCTCGTCGATGTACACGATGCCGCGCTCCGCCCACGCGGTGTCGTAGTTGGCCGCCTGGAGCAGGCGCAGGATGACGTTCTCCACGTCCTCGCCGACGTAGCCGGCCTCCGTGAGCGTGGTTGCGTCGGAGATGCTGAACGGGACATGGAGGATCTTGGCGAGCGTCCGCGCGAATAGGGTCTTGCCCGAGCCGGTGGGGCCTATGAGGAGGATGTTGCTCTTCTCGAGCTCCACGTCGTCCGCGGGCGCATGGCGGGTGAGACGCTTGAAATGGTTGTGCACGGCGACCGAGATCGATCGCTTGGCCTTCTCCTGCCCGATCACGTACTCGTCCAGGCGGCGCGTGATATCGACGGGCTTGGGGACCTTCAGGCGGCGGGGGGAGTGGGGCTGGACGAGGAAGTTGCGGCAGAGCTCCACGCACCGGTCGCAGATGTTGGCCTCCGGCCCGGCGATGAGCTTGGCCACCGCGCCGCGGTCGCGGCCGCAGAAGGAGCAGGCCGTGGCGCGGCCGCGGGATGACGGGGTTCTACTTGCCATCCTTCGCCTCCTTCTGGGTCACCACCACCTGGTCCACCAGGCCGTACGCCCGGGCCTCCTCCGCGCTCATGTAGAAGTCCCTGTCGGTGTCGCGCGCGACGTCGGCCAACTTCTTCCCGGTGTGGCGGGCGAGCAGCTCGTTGATCTTCTCACGCAGGCGGAGGATCTCCTGGGCCTGGATGCTGATGTCGGCCGCGGCGCCCTGCACCCCCCCCCACGGCTGGTGGATCATGAGGCGGGCGTGCGGGAGCGAGTGGCGCTTCCCCTTCGTCCCGGCGGAGAGGAGCAGGGCCGCCATGCTTGCCGCCTGCCCCACGCAGTAGGTGTTCACGTCGCACCGGACGAACTGGATCGTGTCGTAGATCGCCAGGCCGGCGGTGACGGAGCCGCCGGGCGAGTTGATGTAAAGGTTGATGTCCTTGTCGGGGTCCTCCATCTGCAGGAAGAGCATCTGGGCCACGACGAGGTTGGAGACGTTGTCGTCGATCGCCGTGCCGATGAAGATGATCCGGTCCTTGAGCAGGCGGGAGTATATGTCGTACGCCCGCTCGTATCGGCCGGTGGTCTCCACCACCATGGGGATGAGCTGGTTCTTCATATCGCCTCCGTCCTGCGGTTCGCCGGTCGCCGGTCCCTATTCCTTCGATTCCTTGACCTTCGCCTTATCGAGCAGGAACGCCTCGACCTTCTCCCGCACGATCCCCTCCCTGACGGCGTCCAGCGCGTCATCCTTTTCCAGGGATGCCTTCACCTCCGCCGGGTCGCGCATCAGCCGCCCCGCGATCGCCCCCACCCGCTTCTCCACCTCGTCGGGGGAAACCTCGATACGCTCCCGCCTCGCTATCTGAGCGTAGATGCAGCGGAGCGCCAGGCGCTTCTCCGTCTCCCTTCGGGAGGTCGCCATCAGCTCCTCCTTCCGGTCGAGGATATCCTCTTTCTTCACCCCCTGCCCGAGGAGCCGGGCTGCGGTCTCCTCCGCGAGCGACGTCGCGTTTATCGCGACGCGCGTCGGCGGGAGCGGCACGGTGTGGCGGCCCAGAAGATAGTCGTCGATCTGTCGGATGAGATCCTCCCGCGCCTCGGCCTCCGCGCAGTCGAGAAGGTCCTTCCTGGCCGACGCGCGCATCTCCCCGGCGTTCGCGTACGCGCCGAGCCCCCTGCAGAAGTCGTCGGTGAGCTCGGGAACGCGCTTGGACTTGATCTCGCGCACGGAGACGGTGAATGACGCCTCCCTGCCGCGGAGCTCCTCGCGGATACCCTCCGCCGGGAGGACCAGGGTGAAGTCGCGCGTCTCCCCCGGCTTCGCCCCGTATAGATTCCCGCAAAATCCGGCGCAGTACGCCTCCGGCCCGGTCTTGATCCACGCCCCCTTTTTCTCGTCGAAGACCGCGCCGCTCGCGAGGCCGCGGATGTCGAGGAGGGCAAAATCCCCCTCCTCCAGCCCCCGCCCTTCCACGGGGGTGAACTCGGCGTGCCGGTCCAGGATCATGCGGATGTAGCCGTCCACGTCTTCATCCCTGACCTCGATCTTCTTCTTCGTCAGCTTGATCCCGGTGTACCCGGAGACTTTCAGATCCGGCCAGACCTCCACCTCCACAGCGAAGCGGAACGGCTGCCCCGGCGACAAGTCGAGCCCGACGACGTCGACCGACGGCGCGGCGGCCGGTTCGATCCCGTTCCGCTTCAACGCCTCCATGAAAGAGCCGGTGACGAGGTTCCTCTTTATATCCGCGCGGATCTCCGATCCGTGGTGGAGCTCGATCACCTTCCGCGGCGCCTTCCCAAGGCGGAAACCGGGGATCGCCGCCGTCCGTTCCGCCCGCGCGTATGCCCGCTCGAGCTCCTCGTCCACGCGGGCCGCCGGCACCTCGATGACCACTCTCTGCCTGCACGGGCCGACCGTCTCCACCTTCGTCTCCGTATGCACCGCCCCGCCACCTCTTTCGCAGCGCGCTTTCCAGCAGCCCCTTCGCGCGCCCGGCGTTCCCGCCGTCCTTTCAATCCATGCCGCGCCGTCCCGGGTCATCCGGGCAGGGCCCCGCCGGAATGGGATCCTTCCCCCCCGACCGCGCGATCTTCCCTCTATCGCAGGGAGGCTTCGCCCCCCGGGCCGGGCGGGGGTAGAATAATGGAGCGAGCGAGGGGATTCGAACCCCCGACAGCCACCTTGGCAAGGTGGTGCTCTACCAGCTGAGCTACGCTCGCCCCCGGGAACCGCCGCCGTATCGTGTGCGTTTCGCCCCGTTGCGTCGAACCGACCGCGCGCCGTGGTGCGAGAGGGGGGAGTCGAACCCCCACGCCTTACGGCATAAGATCCTAAATCTTACGTGTCTGCCAGTTCCACCACTCTCGCGTCCGCCGCCCGCGGACCGGGGCGCGCCGGAAAGGCGATCCGGGGCGATGCGGGGGGCGCCACGCGGCGAACCCATCCCCGCGTGGCGCCCAGCGCGCTGTCGCTTATAGCCGAATGGTGCGCCACCAGGGACTCGAACCCCGAACCTCCTGATTAAGAGTCAGCTGCTCTACCATTGAGCTAGTGGCGCGCAGGCAATATAGTATAATACCCCCCGAACGGGGTCAAGGTCTTATGGGCCCTCCCGGTATGGCGGGCGCCGGGTGCGTACCCTCGCCGGCGGGGTGGCGCGCGGGAGGGGGCCCGATCCCCGGCGGGGCGCGGTTTGCCGCGCCGCTCAAACGGGCCGGATCAACCCGCACCCGGTGTTTTCCGCCGCTTCGGTAGGCCCCGTGGGGCCCCGTGGACGCGCCGCCATGAAGACCGGACTGCTCCTCCTCGCACTGCTGCTCTCCTCCCCCAAGGCGGACGCCCCGCCCCTCACCCCCGGCGAGAAGCTCCACTACAAGGGATACGTCTTCGGCTGGATACCCGTGGGGGACGTCTGGTTCGAGGTCGGGAGGGAGACGCGCGGCGGCGCGGGGCTCTACCGGATAGATGCCCGGGCATTCGGGAGCTATCTCGTGTATACGCTCGACATCCGCCTCACCTCCCTCGTGGACGCCCGGACGCTCAAGAGCGTGGAGCTCCGCCGCCGGGAGGTCGGGACGGAGAAGCGCGACCACCGGGTCGTCTTCGACCGGGAAAGGCGGGAGGGGACGTTCTATAGGAAGAAAGGGCGCTTCTCCTCGGTCGCTTTGATGGACGCCGCCCCGTGGGAGAAGCGCGCCGTCTTCCCGATCACGGACGAGGTGAACGATATCCTCTACACGCTCTACTTCGCCAGGGGGATCGGGGACGCGCCGGGGACGAGCGGGAACTACTGGTTCGTGGAAAACCGGGACGTCTGGAAGACGCTGGTGACGGTGGTCGGGGAGGAGAAACTCCATCTCGGAAAGTTGGGCGACTTCGACGCCCTCAGGATCGCCATCGAGCCCGATTACAGCGAGGAGAGGGAGACGGCGGCGAACTTCAGCGGCCTCTTCGGGATCCAGGGGAGGTTGCGCGTAATGGTTGACAGGAAGACGCGTATCCCGCTGCTCGTGAGCGGGGACCTGCCGTTCGTCTTCTTCCGTCCCGAGGTCTCCGTCGTCCTCCAGGAGTGGTCCCTGCCCGGCACGAAGCGGTGATCGCCCCCCCTGGGCACGCAGGCCCGCCGCCGTCCTCGTGCGCCTGGCGGCTTCCCCCGGGCCCCCCCATCCCCGTGCGCGCGGCGCGCCGACGGCCGCGATCGCGTTCAAATCGACCGGCCGCTTCGACGGGCGCGACAGATCGAGCGAGGCGAAGCCCCGCCCCGGCGCGCGTCATTCGTCGAGCGGGGGTCGGCATCCGCCGTCCCCCGTTCCGGGGGGGGCCGGGCGACTCCGCTTGCGCGCGGCGCGCAGGCGTCATATAATGACGGTTCTATAACAAGGAGCGGAAAATGCCATTACCCCGCCAACGGCAAACGATGCTCGCGTTCTCCCGCCCCTCGCTGGGGGAAGATGAGATCGCCGAGATTGTTCATTCCATCAAATCCGGCTGGATCACCACCGGCCCGAAATGCCATCAGTTCGAGAAGGATATCTGCGACTACGTCGGCGCGAAGCACGCCGTCGCCCTCACGTCGGCGACAGCCGGCCTCCACCTGGCCCTTCTCGCGGCGGGTATCGGCCCGGGCGACGAGGTGATCACCACATCGCTTACCTTCGCCTCCACCGCCAATATGATCGTCCTCGTGGGCGCGAAGCCGGTCTTCGTGGACATCGGGGACGACCTCAATATCGACCCTGCCCTCATCGAGGCGGCGATAACCCCCAGGACGAAGGCGATCATACCCGTCCACTTCGCCGGGTACCCGTGCGACATGGACAGGATCATGGCGATCGCCGGGAAACACCGCCTCGTCGTGATCGAGGACGCCGCGCACGCCATAGGCACCGACTACCGGGGGCGGAGGATCGGCTCGATAGGCGACATGACGATCTTCTCCTTCCACCCGATCAAGAACATCACCACGGCGGAGGGGGGGATGCTCGTCACGGACGACGACGCCCTCGCGGAGAAGGTTCGGCTTCTCAAGTTCCACGGCATCCAGAAGGACGCCTGGAAGCGTTACGGGGGGAAGGAGATACCCACGTACGAGATCCGCTTCCCCGGGTTCAAATACAACCTCACCGATCTCCAGGCGGCGATCGGGATACACCAGTTGAAGAAGCTCGAGGCGTTCATCGAGACGCGCACGCGCTACGCCGGGATCTACCGGCGCCTCCTCGGCGGCGCCCGCGGGGTGATGCTCCCGTCCGCCCCGGGGGAGGAGGGGACGCGCCACTGCTGGCACATCTTCGTAGTCCTCGTCGATATCGACCGCCTCAAGATCGACCGGAACGCCTTCCTCGGGCAGATGCTCGAAGCCAAGATCGGCATCGCGCTCCACTTCCCCGCCGTCCACCTCCAGCCGTACTACCGGGAGACGTTCGGCTGCGCGCGCGGCGACCTTCCGAAGGCGGAGTTCGCCTCCGACCGGATCTTCTCCCTCCCCCTCTACCCGGGCATGAGCGAAGCGGACGTCGCCGACGCCGCCGCGGCGGTGAAGGATATCGCCGCGAGGAACGCCGGATGAGCGCGACGTCCGAACGCGAAGGCGAGCCGAAGACCGGGGGGAAGGGCGCGCCCGTCGAACTCTCCGTGGTCGTCCCCGTATACAACGAGGAGGAGAACATCCACGAGCTCTGCCGCCGGCTCTCCCGCACGCTCGGCGGGCTCGGCATGACGTACGAGGCCATTTTCGTGGACGACGGCAGCCGGGACCGCTCCGCGGAGCTCCTCGCGGAGTGCGCCAGGAAGGACCCGTGCGTAAGGCTCGTGGAGTTCAACCGGAATTACGGGCAGCATGCCGCCATCTTCGCGGGGCTCGACCATTCGCGTGGGGAGATCGTCGTCACCATGGACGCGGACCTTCAGAACCCCCCCGAGGAGATCGGGAAGCTGATCGCGAAGATCCGGGAGGGGTACGACATCGTCGGGGGCCTCAGGATGGACCGGCGCGACTCGGCCCTGCGCAAGATACCGTCCTGGTTCGTGAACCGGATCGTCCAGCGCGCCACCGGCGTCTACCTCAGGGATTACGGCTGCATGCTGCGGGCGTACCGGCGCGTCGTGGTGGACCAGATCGTGCGGTGCAACGAGATCTCGAGCTTCATCCCAACGCTCGCCAACTCCTTCGCGAGCTCCGTAACGGAGATCGGCGTGGCCCACGAGGAGCGGAAGAAGGGCCGCTCCAAGTACAGTCTCGGCCGCCTCATCAAACTCAACTTCGACCTCATGACCGGCTTCTCCCTCTTTCCGATCCAGCTCATCAGCGGGCTCGGGATACTCATCGCGCTCCTCGGCATGTTCTTCGGCGTCTTCCTCTTCCTGCGGCGCCTCGTTCACGGCCCGGAGGTCGAAGGGGTTTTCACCCTCTTCGCCGTCCTCTTCGTCTTCGTGGGGATACAGCTCCTCGCCATGGGTCTCATCGGGGAGTATATCGGCCGAATATACGCTGAGGTCCGCAAGCGCCCCCGGTACGTTATCCGGCGGATCACCCCCGGATCGCCCGGCCGACCGGCATGAATACGGTCCGCCCCCGGCTTCGCGACCGCATCGCGCCGCCGCTCATCCTTGCGGCGACAGCGGCCTTCGTCTTCTTCTTCCGCCTCGGCGAGCGCGGATTCGAGAACAAGGACACGCTCTGGTACGTGGAGATCGCGTGGGAGATGCTGCGCTCCGGGGAGTGGATCGTCCCGCGCTTCAACGGCGTCATTTTCACGGAGAAGCCGATCCTCTTCATCTGGCTGGTAGGCGCCTCGGCGAGGCTATGCGGCGGCCTGACGCCCTTCGCCGCCCGCCTCCCATCCGCCCTCGCGGCCCTCGGCACCGTGTTCGTGACCCTATCCCTCGGCATAAGGCTGCTCGGACGCCGGCCCGCGTATCTCGCGGCGTTCGCCCTCGCGACCGCCTACGCGTTCGCTTGGGAGGCCCGCGTCTGCATGGTGGATATGGTCTTCACCTTCCTCGTGACCCTCGCCCTGTTCCTTTTCGCGCGGGGGGTATCGGCCGGCGGGGGACGCCCCCGCTGGTTCATTGCCGCCTATGCCGCCTCCGGCCTGGCGGCCCTTACGAAGGGCCCGCTGGGGGTCGTCCTGCCCGCGGTCGTTGCGCTCGCCTATCTCGCCTGGGGGCGGCGCCTCAACCTCGCCCGCGGGATGCGCATCCCGTTGGGGATCCTCGTAGTCGCGGGCATCCAGGCGGCCTGGTACGTCCCCTACCTCGCGCGTATCGGCCCGGGGGGGCGGGGGTTCTTCCTCGAGATGTACGTCTACAAGGAGAACCTGCTCCGGTTCACCTCGGGTTTCGACAAGGCAGAGCCGTTCTGGTTCTACGCGCCGGCGATCCTGACGCACTTCCTTCCATGGAGCGCGGTACTCGTCCTCTATCCGCTCATCCCCCGCCGTGCGGGCGTCGAGGCCCCGCGCGACCGCGCCTTCCCAGCCGCCTGGTTCCTCTCCGTCCTTGCGTTTCTCAGCCTGGCCGGCGGAAAGCACTCCCGCTACGCGCTCCCCCTCTATCCCGCGGCCGCGCTGCTCGTGGGGGACGCGTGCGACAGGGTGATCGCGTCGGGGGATAGCCGCATGGGCCGCGCAGCCGCCGCGGCCGTCACGATCTGCGCGGCTGCGGGGGCCCTGGCCCTCCCCGTATTCGCGCGGTTCGCCGCCCCCCGTTTCTTCGCCTCATCGCTTCTCCTCTCCGCCGCCCTCTTCTGCGCGGCCGCCGCCCCCCTGCGCGCGCGCCCCGCGGCGAAGGCCGCCGCGGCCTTCGCCGCCGTCGTCGTCTCGTTCGTCTGTTTCTGGTGCGTCTTCATCGCCTCCCTTCCCTCCCGGGAGGCGGCGAGGGCCGAGAACGCCTCTCTCGCGCGGCAGCTATCGCCCGCTGTCGGGGACGCTAGGCTCGCGACATACGGCCTCTTCAGCAGGCGGCTCGCCCTCGGCTTCTTCATGGGGCGCGTAGTGGCGTACCTCGGCGACCCGCTTCACGGCGACGCGGGCCGGCCCGCCGCGTACCTGCGCTCCGGCGGCCCCGTCTTCTGCCTCATGGAGGCCGCGGAGTACGAGGATCTTCGCCCCGGCCTCCCCCCCCACCGGAGGGTCCCCGGGGCGTACCGCTACGGGAAGCGAGACCTGGCCCTAGTAGCCAATCGCTGAAGGAGGAATATGAAAGTCGTCGTCATGGGTTACCACGATATCGGGTATATCTGCCTGAGGGAACTCCTCGCCGCGGGCGCCGACGTCCGCGCGGTGGTCACCCACGCGGACAACCCGGGGGAGACCATCTGGTTCCGCTCCGTGCGCGACCTGGCCTTCGAACGGTGTCTCCCGGTCTTCCAGCCCCCGGACGTGAACGCCCCGGCGATGGTCGAGGCGATGCGCCGGATCGCCCCGGACGTGATCTTCTCTTTCTACTTCCGCCAGATGCTGGGCCGGGCGATTCTCGACATCCCCCGCGCCGGCGCCTTCAACCTCCACGGATCCCTCCTCCCGCGCTACCGCGGCCGCTGCCCGGTGAACTGGGTCCTCGTCCGGGGGGAGAGCGAGACCGGCGTGACGCTCCACCGGATGGAGATCAAGGCCGACAGCGGCCCGATCCTGGCGCAGGCGCGCGTGCCGATCGACTTCACCGACAGCGCGCGCACCCTCTTCGACAAGATGACGGACGCCGCGGCGGCGCTCATGCGCGAGACATGGCCGCGGATGCTGCGGGGGGAGATCACGGAGACCCCGCAGGACCACGCCGCGGCCTCCTATTTCGGCGGCCGATCGCAGAAGGACGGGCTCATCGACTGGGGCAGGCCCGCCACGGCGATCTACAACCTGGTCCGGGCCGTGACGCACCCTTACCCGGGCGCGTTCACTCTCGTCCCGGGGGGGCGGAGGCTCTTTGTCTGGTGGGCGGAACCGGACGAGGACGCCCCTACCGGGGGGGCGGCGCCCGGGACGGTCCTTTCGCCGCGCCGCCCAGGGGCGATCGATGTCGCCACCGGGAAGGGGGTGCTGCGGATCGTGCGGGCGCAGGCGGAGGGGGGGGAGGAGGCGGCCGCCGCCGGGGCGATTGATATTCCCACCGGGGCCGTTCTGGGATAGAATGCACCCCGAATGCCGATGCCCGACCTCGGGCCAAGGCGCACCGCAAAGGAGACCCGCATGAGAGTTCTCATCACCGGCGGGGCCGGATTCCTCGGCTCGCACCTCACGGACGCGTTCATCGAAGACGGCAACGAGGTTTTCATCCTCGACACCGGCTCGACGCTCAAGATCAGGCACCTCCTCGCCAACCCCAGGTTCCGCTACGTCCATGAGTCGATCTTCAATATCGAGATGCTCGAGTCGCTCATCATCAAGTGCGATCTGATCTACCACATGGCCGCCGTGGTCGGCGTCGAGCATTACGTCGCCGACCCGTACGCGGTGCTGAACGTCAACATCAACGGTACGCAGAACGTCCTGCGCCTCGCGCACAAGCACAACAAGAAGGTCGTTTTCACCTCCACATCGGAGGTGTACGGCCGGAATCCCAAGATTCCGTGGGACGAGGACGACGACCGCGTGCTGGGTTCCACCCGCATCGACCGCTGGTGCTACTCGACGTCGAAGGGGGTCGGCGAGCATTTCTGCCACGCCTACCGGAAGATGGGCCTTCCGGTGGTGATCGTACGTTACTTCAACGTCTACGGGCCGCGCCTCGACAAGATCGACGTCGGGCGGGTCCTGACCATCTTCATAGGCCAGCTTCTGCGCAACGAACCGCTCACCGTCATCGGCGACGGCAGCCAGACCCGCTGTTTCACCTACATCGACGACGCGATAAAGGCGACGTTCAACGCGGGCCTGAAGCCCGAGGCGGAAGGGGAGATCATCAACATCGGCACGGACGTCGAGACCTCGATCAAGGCCTTGGCGGAGATGATGATCAAGGTCTCCGGCGCCGGATCGACGATCAAGTTCGTCCCCAAGGAGTCGATCTACGGGAAGAGCTACGAGGACATCCAGCGGCGCGTCCCCAGGGTTGAGAAGATGAGGCGGATCCTCGGCGTGGCGGCATCCACGCCGCTGGAGGAGGGGGTTCGCCGGACATGGGAGTGGTTCAAGGCCTCGGCGCAGTAGGCC
>CALLYX010000028.1 GCA_937858775.1 uncultured bacterium
GTCGTCGCGGTGCTCACGCACAAGGACGTGAAGGGAAGCAACCGCTTCGGGATAGAGCGGCAGGACCAGCCGGTCCTCTGCTCGGACCGAGTGCGCTACGTCGGCGACGCGGTCGCCCTCGTCGGCGCGGAGACGAAGGAGGCCGCCGAGCGTGCGCTCGGCCTGATCCAGGTCGAGTACGAGCCGTTGCCGCGGGTGGACGATCCGCGGGCGGCCCTCGCGAAGGGGGGGCCGTGGATCCACGAGGGGGGCAATATCATACACGAGCTCCATTTCGTCCGCGGCGATGTCGAGGCGGGCTTCGCAGGCGCGGATCTCGTCGTGGAGCGGACGTACCGGACCCAGATGATGGACCACGCCTTCCTGGAGACGGAGGCGGGGCTGGCCGTCGTCGACGGCGACGGGATGCTCACGATCCGCTCCTGCGGGCAGTACGCCTTCAGGGACGCCACCCAGATCGCCCGCGCCCTCGATTACCCCGAGGAGAAGATCCGGATGATCGAACCGTTCACCGGGGGCGCCTTCGGGGGGAAGGACGAGGTGACCGTCCAGATACTCCTGGCCCTCCTGGCCCTGAAGACCCGCCGGCCGTCGAAGATATGGCTGAGCCGCGAGGAGCATTTCATAAGCTGCACCCACCGCCATCCGGTCGAGATCAGGATGAAGACCGGCGCCACGCGCGACGGCAAGCTCGTCGCGCACGAGGTCTGGGCCCTGCAGGACGGCGGGGCGTACGCGTCCCTGAGCGGCCCGGTTCTGTGCCTTGTGGTCGAGCATTGCTGCGGCCCGTACCTGATACCGAACCTGAAGGTGGACGGCTGGGCGGTCTATACCAACAACGGAATGAGCGGGGCGTACAGGGGCTTCGGGGCTACGCAGGCGCACGTGGCGATGGAGTCGCAGGTGAATATCCTCGCGGAGAAGCTCGGCATGGACCCGCTCGCATTCCGGGCGGGGAACGTCATCCGGAGGGGCGACATCTTCGGCATCGGGCAGCCGATGGCGATGGCGTTCGCGGCCGACAAGACGATCGAGAGGGCGATGGCGCACCCCCTCTGGACGGGGCGCGGGCGCGTGAAGGCGGAGATCGACCGCTCCCGCCCCGAGAACCTCTGGAAGAAGCGGGGCGTCGGCGTCGCCTGCTGCTTCCAGGGGAGCGGCCTCGGCAAGGGGCTTCCGGACTACGCGGCCACCGCCATCGAGATCGACGCCGAGGGGGCGGTCACGCTCTACCAGGGGACGATCGAGATCGGGCAGGGGAGCTACACCGGGATCGCGCAGGTCGCCGCGGAGGAGCTCGGTATCCCGCCCGACCGGATCAAGTTCGTCGGGGCGGACACGAAGCTGACGCTCGACTCGGGGACGACCACCGCCTCCCGGGTTATGTACGCCGCCGGACAGGCCACGCTGCTGGCCGCCAGGAAACTCGCCGGCCGGATCCGGGAGGCGGCGGCGGGGGGCCTGGGCGTCCCGCCCGGCGAGGCCCTTTCGGCGGTCTTTCTGTTCCGTCTGATGACCTTCTGGTTGCCGGTGCCGTTCGGCTGGCTTGCGTTCCAGCGACTCCAGAAGGCCATTCTGGACTGAGCCTGCAGTCCTCCCCCCCTCATGACCACCGACACCCTCATCC
>CALLYX010000029.1 GCA_937858775.1 uncultured bacterium
CTCGAGAGTGCAACCAAGGGAATCATCTGTTTCTCCGATTCCGCCGAAGGGGCCGAGGTCGCCCAGGCGGCCGCCCGTTTTCTCGCCGGCCGCGGCCAACAGCGCTTCTATTCAAAGTCGTTCGTGGCCATCGACCGGGAGGATAAGGAATCCAACCGCTACCTCATCCTTGTCCTCTCCCCGGAGGGGGACCGCGCTTTCGACACGGAACGGCAGGGGTTCGATGACGCCCTCCTCGCGCTGCTCCAGAAGATGAAGAAGCACTTTGGGGACAACCGGGTCGAGGTGATCCTCCAACACCCGGATAAATCGAACATGATGGAGGCGTATTTCGACGAAAAGGGCGGCGGCGCGCTGAAAGGGTTCCTCGCCCCCTCCCCCACGCCGACCGGGCCGGGGCCTATGCCAGCCGCCCCGCCCCCCCTCCCCCATGCGCCGGAGGCCGTGTCGCCGGCCTCAAAAATCTAGTTGCGACCGGCGATCTTTCGTATATAATGCCTTTCCCCCGTATCTCGGACAGAAGAAAGGCGCAATGAAAAAGTACAAGATGGGGCTCCTGGGCAAGAAGCTGGGCATGACCCAGATATTCACCGACGACGGCAAGGCCGTCCAGGTAACCGTCGTACAGGCGGGCCCGTGCACGATCGTCCAGCTCAAGAGCGGCAACGCAGGGGCCTACCACGCCCTTCAACTCGGCTTCGAGGCCGGAAAGGCGAAATCGCTCACGAAGCCGCTCCAGGGCCATTTCGCCAAGGCCGGGACTCCGCCGTTCAAGTTTCTGCGCGAGGTGCGCGTCTCCGGCGACGAGTTCAAGAACTACGCCGCCGGACAGGTCATCGGCGCCGCCATATTCGAGGAGGGGGATTTCGTCGATGTCTCGGGGATTTCGAAAGGCAAAGGGTACGCCGGCGTCATCAAGCGCCACCATTTCCACGGCTTCGGCGCCTCGCACGGCACGCACGAGTATTTCCGCCACGGCGGCTCGATCGGCCAGCATTCATTCCCGGGCAGGGTATTCAAGGGGGTCGGCATGGCGGGGCAGCTCGGCAACGCCCGCGCCACTGTTCAAAACCTCGAGATCGTCAAGGTCATAGGGGATAAAAACCTCCTTCTCATCGGCGGGGCCGTCCCCGGCGCGAACGGCTCCTATCTGGTGATCAAGAAGGCGATCAAGAAGAGGACGAGGGCGGAGAGGAAGTAGCGTCTGTCGTCATCACGCACAAGGAGGCCGGCGATGGGCTCGATGGACAAGACGAAGCACGAGGAGAAGAAAAAGGCCCAGAAGACCCTCAAGGAGAAGCGCCGCGAGAAGAAGGAGAAGAAGCGGATCTACTGAGCGCGCGCCATACCGCGTTGCGCCCGATTCACTGCCGGCCGGGGAGGATCCCCTCCCCGCCGGCTTTTTGTTCGATGCCTGTTTCTTGATCTTCTCCCGCGCGGCTGCCATTCCGGCAATCATTACCGCCCAACATCAGCGCCCACCGTACGGCTCACATCGCGTGCCGCACGGTGAAACGCCGTGTTCAAATCCGATTCTTATCTATTGAGATATTCTCCAGCTGCCGAGACCGTCGGGGCGCGTGGATACTCCACTACTGCTGCGAAATCCCCCAAGGCCGTCCGGACGTATGGATACACCATCACTGCTTCGATAACCGCCAAGGCCGTCCGGGCGCAAGGTTGTTCCATCGCTTGATCGCCATCCGCCAAGGCCGTCCGGACGCAATGTTGTCTGTGCTATTGCATCCGGAGTAGCCAGCATAATAGCCGTAGTGATTATTACCGCAATCTTCATTGCATCCTCCTGTGCCTTCATTTTGATTTACACTTGTCTATGGACACAATCCCCGTTTATAAGAATGCCGCCTTCTACCCTCTCGCCTTTCCCGAGATGGATTCCACGGTTATCTTGAATACCCGCGCCTGGTCCCTGCACCGCTCGATATATTTCAACCCCTCCGCGATGAAATCCGCGGAATATTTCCGTATCAGACCCTCCAGGGCCGATTGTTTCTCCTCCCCGAACGATTCGGATACGCGGCCTTGAACGACGCAGCTTTCGTAATCGGTGCTGAACTTGTCGGGAATGACCTTGCTTTTCCCCAATACGCAAAAAGAGACGCCCGGGTTGGCGGTGATGCTGCCGACCATCCTCCCCTCCGCCGCGCAGTGGAAGTAGATGCATCCCCCAAGCAGGCAATAGTTGAGCGGCACGCCGTACGGCCCGCCCTCGGGCGATATCACGCTCAGAATCCCGTGGCCGCCCTTTTCGAGGATGGAGAGCGTTTTCGCCTCCGTCAGCATCCTGTCTTTTCTGCGCATCGTCCCCCCCTCCCCTCCAGACCAGCCGCATGCCCGGCCGGGCGGCGCCGGCTGTTCGGACTCGGCAGATGCGGCGGCCCGCCTTTCCCATTGCCATCGAACCCGTCTATCCGCACTACCCGCCATGGCCGCCGTTTCTTCCCCCGCGGCGCCCGGGGGAGAGGCGGTTTCGGACCCGCGCCAACGCGAGGCGCAGCATGATCCGGGCCATACCCGCCGTGCTGAGCGGCGGGCATACCGGCCGCACCCTCCCCCTCTTCACCGCCTCGACGACGCTCGCCGGGTCGCGTTCCGCCTCGACCATCGTGTAGGCGCGGCCGAACTGGGCGCGCAAGTGGGCGTCGGAGGTGGCGACAATCGGGATGCCATGCCGCGCCGAAAAGCGCTCCACCCTGCGGTTTGGGTTGATGAGGCGGGAGTGGAAGTGCGACGCCTCTACGGCGTCGAAGAGCGCCCGGTGCTTCTTCAGGCATTTCCCGACGCTGACCGGGGCCGGGTGGAAAGGATGCGGGGCGATGACGAGTGTCTCCTCCCCCCTCACGGACGCGAGGTCCTCGAAACGGGGAAACCTCTCCCCAAGGCCGCTTCCGCGAAGGCGCGTGTTGACCGCGAGGACGTGCCTTCTCCCCGCGACGGAGAGCTCGACGCCCGGGAGGAGGAGGATCCCCCTGTCCCGGGCGTACGCCGCCAGCCCCCCGTCCCAGGTGACCGTGTCGTGGTTCGTGATCGCGAGGACGTCATACCCGGCGCACGCGGCCATGTCTATGAGCTCGCGCGCGGAGAACTCGACAGGGTCCTCGGGGTCGTCCGACGTGTGCGCGTGGAAATCCGCCTTGAGCGCCATCTCCCACCCAATCTTCCCCGGGCGGACCCCGGTTCCCGCGCCTGGTCTCTTCGAGGATCGGCCGGGCAACTGAACTTCAAGAACGGGGATTCGACCCCAGGCCCTCGATCTCGCCGCGCATGGGGATCGACGGCTGCGCGCCCAGCTTCGTCACGGAGAGGGCTGCCGCCGCGTTGGCGAAACGCACGGACTCCTCCAATCCCTTCCCCTCCGACAGGGCGACGGCGAGGGCGCCGTTGAACACGTCCCCGGCGCCGGTGGCGTTCACGGGAAGCAGCGGGATGGCCGGAACCCTTCCGCTGTTTCCCTCTTCCGCGAAGAAAACGCCTTCGGCTCCAAGGGTAATATACAGTTTTTTCACCCCCGACGCCAGCATGCGGCGGGCGGTCTCGTCGAGGTCGCCGCCGGTTTCGATGGTCATTCCGGCTAAGTATGCGGCCTCCATCCTGTTCATCTTGACGCAGTAGAAACGACCGAGAAGGCGCTCCATCCTCCGGCACTTGCCGATGGAGACGGGGTCGATGAAGACCTTCGCGCACGGTCCGTTCACCAGCCGTTCAAGAGTCTCCGTGGTCAGGCAGGCGTCCGCGGCGACGACGTCGGCTTCGGACAGAAGGGGGGCGCACGACTCCAGATGTTCGGGCGTCACGTGGTCGAGGATGCGCATGTCGGAGAGGCCAAGCGCCATGTCCCCCTCCTCGTCCATGATCGCCATAT
>CALLYX010000030.1 GCA_937858775.1 uncultured bacterium
CAAGAAGCGTGACAGGCCGGGGATCGGGCACGGGCGAAGCGGAGGTGGGCCGCCGCGAAGTGGCGGACCGGCGGAGCGGCGATGGCGCAAGAAGCGTGACAGCTATGCTGGCGCGCTTCTTGCCTTAACGTCATTGTCAGAAGATGCACACACGGCGGAGTTTCTTCAATGCGTAATGAATATGTTGTGACACCGTGGTCTGGTGGATCCCGAGGTGGGCGGCGATTTCGCGCTGGGGATGGCCCCGGAGATAGTAGAGGATCAGGCACTCATTCTGCCGGCTGGTGAGGCTTAGGGCCATTGCTCTCCTCACCTCGCGCATCTTCGAGCGGACAAAGCGCGCCCGCTCTTCCTTCCTCTCTTCCTCGTCGCCGTTGTCTCCGGGAACGGGAGCCGGGATGATGGCCTCCAGGAAAGAAGGGTCAAAGCAAATCTCCTTGAAGCGGTAGTCAAGCCGGGACATTTTTCGTGACCTCAACTATCTTCGCGTCGAATATCTCCCGGGCCTGGTCGAGTGCCAGGACCTCCTCGGGGAGCAGTTCAAAGCGGTCGGCGTCGGTGCGTTCCGGCACAAGCCAGATGTCGCCGAACGCGGCGGAGCGGATGAGCACCTCGGTATCGAGGGAGCGGAAGTTCCCGACGTTCGTATGGGTCAGCGGCGCGAACAGTGTGAATTCAGGGGCGTCATCTGATTTCTCCCGGAGCTGTTCTCTCGGTAACTCGGTTTGGGGCGGCCTCGCAAGCTCCGCGCTCAGCCTGGCGATGAGAGCGGCATCCTTCAAGGGGTCGAGCCTCTCCAGCTTCGAGCGGATGATTCTTTCCTTGATGTTCATGGTTAGGGTTTCTCCCTCGTGGTTAGGATTTTCAGGGGTGTAGGTGAAAAGCTATCCAAAAATGCTAACCACTCTATTGGCCTGAAATACAAGGCGTTACGGCGATATTCCGGGCCGTGGTTAGGATTTATAGGGGAAATTCGCCGGGAGGCCGGACGGGTGATTTCCCCCCTCACCCCAGTTGTAAGACAGGGGGGAAATGAAGCCTGGGCCTCCCTCGGGAAAAAGCCTAAAAAGCTAACCAGAAGGGGAGAAATAAGTCGCAATAGACATAACCGCAGCATGTTACGATGGTTAGGATATTGGTTAGGGTTCATGGTTAGGATTTTTCGGTCTCGGAAATGCTATCCACTCCCCGGATGGCGTAACGCTCGGCGACATCGTTCACCCGGTCGGGCGAGAGGCGGTAGCACAACACCTGTTTCCCCGAACGGATGAGACGGTTTCCCTCCACGCGGAGATAGGGCCTGTCGTTCTTCCTGTCCTTGAGAATTTGGAGCTTCGCGAGGGCCTTGCCGAGATAGTGTTTCGTCACCCAATCAAGGCCGTCGCGCTCCCTAATGTATGTAAGGACGGTATCCGAAACATGGAACTCGGTGAGCTTGCCATCCTGATCGAGGATCGGGTCATTCTCGTCGAGGAAATCGAGGAGCGCGGCGAGAATCCTCTGATCAGGATTCTCCTCAAGCTCGTCCTCCTGTTTTCGATCACGGCACATGAAGGCGAGCTTGATCATTTTGGGGGATAAGAGGTCGGCCTCGGAGATTCCGAGGTCGCGCTCGAGACGATAGCCGTCAATGAACTCGGAGAGGGTGAAGATGGGGCTCCAGAGCTCGTCCTCCCTATCCTTCAATCCCGGCACCATCTCCTGGCCGGAGTAGATCTTCAAAATCTCGGCGTGGTATTTGAGGGCGAGGACGTAGAGGCCGTTTCGTATCTCCTGAAAAGTGGTCTCCTCACGCCGGTGCGAGAACTTCGGGACCTCGTCCTTCGCTCGGAGAAGGTGAAGGGTGATGGTTCTGTCGGCGGAGGTCTGATCGAGGCCTTCGATGCTTGCGAGGAGCTTGGGGCTGTAGGTCGAGAAGTCGGTGGGGATGTTGTCATCTCCCACGCAGCGACGAACGGAGCCGCTCCTCTTGTAGCCGGAGTTGAATATCTCGAGGCGCTCGGAGAGGTCGTTCCTGTTCTTCCGGCTGTACTTGGCGGCCTCGTCGTGGAAGATGGTGCAGCGGTCGTTCTCCGTCGAGCGGTACATAGCGGCGTCGGACATCGAGGCGGACATTACGGAGTTGAAGCAGAGCGGGGCGGCAATTTCGATTGTGCGGGTCTTTCCGGTGC
>CALLYX010000031.1 GCA_937858775.1 uncultured bacterium
ACCATCGAGCTGTATCTCCGCGACATTGGAGAGATTCCCCTCCTCACCCGGGAGGAGGAGGTCGCCCTGGCGAAGAGGGCGGCGCGGGGGGACGACAAGGCGCGCCAGCAGCTGATCAAGTCGAACCTCCGCCTGGTGGTGAAAATCGCGCGGCGCTACTCGCACCTCGGTCTCGCCCTGCTCGACCTCGTCGAGGAGGGCAACCTGGGATTGATGCGCGCCGTCTCCAAATTCGACGTGCGGAAGGGGAACAAGCTCAGCACCTATGCGGCATGGTGGATCAGGCAGTTCATATTGCGGGCGCTCGCGAACCAGGGGAAGCTGATCCGCGTCCCGGTCTATATGATGGAGAAGATCCAGCGGGTCCGCAGGAAGGAACAGGAGCTCACCCAGAGGTTCGGCCGCCCGGCGCAGCCGAAGGAGATCGCGAAGGCGCTGCGGCTTCCGGTCGCCAAGGTCAGGCAGATGCTCGAGATGGATCGGAAGCCGCGTTCCCTCTCGTCCCCGATCGACGGGGATGGGATGAACGAGCTGATCAAGGTGATCGAGGACGTGGACACGATCTCCCCCGCGAAGCTCATAAGCGACGAGGTGGTCAGGGGAAGCATCGCGGAGCTGCTCGGCCAGCTCGCCCCCCGGGAGGCGGGGATCCTGAAAATGCGCTTCGGCATCGGGGGCGTGCCTTCCAGCACGCTGACGAAGATCGGCAGGAAATACGGCATCACCCGCGAGCGGGTCAGGCAGATTCAGGAGGCCGGGCTTCGGAAGCTGAAGGTCATCCTCGCCGAGGACAAGCGCGGCTTCGACGATTTCTGAGCCGGGCCGGGGGGAAGGGGCGCGGCCGGGGTCTTTTTCGGCGCATCAACGGGAGGGGAGGCAATGGCGATCGACAGCGGGAGGCTCAAGGGCGCGATACGCAGCGTGCCGGATTTTCCGAAGAAGGGAATCGTCTTCAGGGATATCACCACCCTTATCCGCGACCCGGGGCTGTTCAAGGGGGCGGTGGACGCCGTCCGCGACTGGTGCCGCGACAGGGGGATAGACGCGGTCGTCTGCACGGAGTCTCGGGGCTTCATCTTCGGCGCCGCGATCGCCTACGCCCTCGGGGCCGGGGTGGTGCCGGTGCGGAAGAAGGGGAAGCTCCCTCACGAGACGTTCGCCGAGGAGTACGAGCTCGAGTACGGCATCGACGCGCTCGAGATCCACAGGGACGCCCTCCCCGCGGGGAGCACGGTGCTCATCGTGGACGACCTGCTCGCCACCGGCGGCACGGCCGCCGCGACGGCGAGGCTCGTGAAAAAGCTCGGCGCGAAGATCGCCGGAATAGTCTTCGTCATCGAACTCGCCTTCCTCAACGGGCGCGAGAAGCTCAAAGGGTACGACGTTCACTCCCTCGTCCGGTACGCTTCGGAGGGGGAGTGAGATTCTCAACGCCATGCGCCGGCGGACA
>CALLYX010000032.1 GCA_937858775.1 uncultured bacterium
GGAGGCCCCCGTGGCGCGCCTCCCGCGCGCGGCGGCCGGGGAGGCCCGCCCGGCCCTGCTCGCGGCCGGGCGCGCGGGGGGGGCACCGCGCTGCTCCCTGGCCGGCATCATCCGCGGCGCGGGCGCCTCGGAGCCGGACGTGAACATCTCGCTTCTGGATCCGGAGGGCAGGGCGATCGCCTCCCGCGGGGACCCGGGGGGCGCATCCCCCCACGTCCTCACGCGCCCCCTCGCGCCGATCCTCCCGGCCTGGCAGCTCCGGCTGGCCTACCGCCGCGACGGCATCCTCTACCAGCTCGCCGCCCGCGAGCGCAGGGCCCGCCTCACCTACAGCACCCTCCTCCTCTCCATCATCTTCCTCGGCCTCTACCTCATCTACCGCCTCGTGAAGAAGGACAGCGAACTCGCGCGCCTCAAGGGCGACTTCGTCTCCCGCGTCTCCCACGAGCTCCGCACGCCGCTCTCGACGATCCGGGCGGTCGGGGAGATGCTCGAGATGGGCGCGGTATCCTCCCGCGAGAAGGAGATGGAGTATTTCACGTATATCACCTCCGAGGGCCGGCGGCTCTCGCGCCTGATAGACAACGTCCTCGACTTCTCCCGAATCGGCGCCGGCAAGAGGAGCTACGCGCTTCGCCCCGCGGATATCGGCGCGACGGTCTCCTCGACGGTGAACGCCTTCAGGCAGTACGCGAGCCCGGACGGCTTCCGGATATCGTACGAGGCGGATCCCGACATGCCCCGCGTGCTCGCCGACGAAGACGCCGTCAGCCAGGCCCTCATCAACCTCCTGGACAACGCCGTAAAGTTCTCCCGGGAGGAGAAGGCCGTGCGCGTGCGGCTGCGCCGGCGGGGCGGGGAGGTCCTCCTCAGCGTGTGCGACCGGGGGATCGGCATAGCCCGGACGGACATACCGAAGATATTCGCGCAATTCTACCGGCTGGACGAGGGGCGCGCGGTCGCCAGGAAGGGGGCGGGGATCGGGCTCTCCATCGTAAAACACATCGCCGAGGCGCACGGCGGCAAGGTGGAGGTGCGGAGCGTCCTCGGCGAGGGGAGCGACTTCACGATCGTCATACCGGCGCTGGAG